>NZ_JDST02000016.1:0-45397 GCF_000584975.1 Candidatus Accumulibacter cognatus
GCGCCTTGATCCAGACCCGAGCAAGGCACCACCCCACCGACAGGAAGGCGCCCAATACAAAGTGGGCCGCGTCTACGAAGAACACGGCTCACTGACCCTGTTCCGCATGAGCCAAACGCAGTTCGAGGTCTTTTGTTAAACGCTTCCTGGACCTCTGGATCCGCCTTGGCCGACAGGGTGCCGGTCGTTAAGCGTTTCATCCCGCCCTTCTCTTCAAGAAAAGCCGTACCTGGGTCGGCGAGCGACTCAAGCCCGTCAGCTCTCTGATCGCCTCAATCGCCTCATTTATCGAAGCGGGCGGATGCGCCTGAAGCAAGTCGAAACCGAATGGGGATGAAAAATCTGCGCGCTTATGGCACCATCAGCGATGTCTGAATGATTTCAGGCAGAGGAGTCTCCGGGTGCTGGTCAGCCTTGCTGACCAGAGAATCGGGAAGGCGGTGCCAATCCGCCACGTGCCCAGCGCTGTAAGGAGGACGTTCGCCGCAGAAGGCCACTGGTAGGGGAAACCCCGGCCGGGAAGGCGCGGCAACGGTTGAGTCCGAGTCAGAAGACCGGCCAGGAGACGCAATACGGCTGCACGGCCAGGCAGTCCGTGTCTTTCCAGAAGGGGAATCCATGGAAAACTTGAAGGTGCCGCTGACGCATGCTTTTGCCGATGCCGAACGAGCAGCGGTGTACCAGGCGATCTTCAGTCGCCGCGATGTACGCGGGCAGTTTCTTCCCGAACCGGTGCCTGACGCCGTGTTGGGCCGCATCCTGATGGCCGCGCACCATGCGCCCTCGGTCGGCTTCATGCAACCCTGGAACTTCCAGTTGATCCGTTCCGAAGCGGTCAAACGGCGGGTCCATGGTCTCTTTGAACAGGCCAACGCCGAAGCCGCGCAGATGTTTCCCGACGCCCGGAGGGAAATCTACAGTCGGTTGAAACTGCAGGGCATCGTCGACGCGCCGATCAATCTCTGTGTCAGCTGTGACCGCACACGCAGTGGACCGGTCGTCCTTGGCCGGACGCACATGCCGACGATGGATTTGTTCAGCAGCGTCTGTGCGGTGCAGAATCTGTGGCTGGCTGCCCGGGCCGAAGGCGTCGGCGTCGGCTGGGTCAGCATCTTCCACGAACAGGCTTTGCAGGCAGCCCTCGGCATCCCCGCCCATATCGTTCCGGTGGCCTACCTGTGCATCGGCTATGTTTCCCATTTCAAGGACAAGCCTGAACTCGAACAGGCCGGCTGGTTGCCACGCCTGCCGATCGCCGACCTCATCCATTACGAGCAGTGGGGAGCGACCGATGCCGCCGGCGACGATCCCCTGACCGCGACGCTGGTCGCCATGCAGGCCGACATCCAGCAGCAGGGCGTCTATCCGCATCAATCCTGACGCCCTGCTTGAAGCTTCGTTGCCAACCGGAAAGACCCCCTGATGATCACCCATGAACAACGGATGCAGAAGAAAAAAGAGCTTGTTGACCGGAAGATTGCCGCGGCAGAGGTCGAACGTGGCGTGCTGGTGGTCAATACCGGCAATGGCAAGGGCAAGTCGACCGCCGCTTTCGGCGTAGTCGCGCGCGCCCTGGGGCACCACATGCGGGTGGCGGTCGTGCAGTTTGTCAAGGGTCGTTCGGATTGCGGTGAAGAAACCTTTTTCCGGGCGCAGCCGGGAGTTGCCTGGCATGTCGGCGGCGAAGGCTTTACCTGGGAAACCCAGGACAGGGAGCGCGATGCCGCGGCTGCCCGGCTGGCCTGGGAGGTCGCTTGCGGGCACCTCGGCGACCCCGGCGTCGGACTTGTCGTGCTCGACGAAATGACTTACGCCTTCAAATACGGCTGGCTGGACCTCGAAGCCGTCCTGGCCGTGCTGCGCAGCCGCCCAGCCCGACAACACGTCATCGTCACCGGCCGGGCGGCACCGCAGGCACTGCGCGACGCAGCCGATACGGTCAGCGACATGGGCATGGAAAAGCATGCCTTCCAGAGCGGGGTCAAAGCCATGCCGGGACTCGAATGGTGATCACCAGCCGGGTGGTTGACTGCCCTGCCCTGCTCGTCGCCGCGCCGGCCTCCGGACAGGGCAAGACGACCATGGTCGCCGCCCTTGCTCGCCTGCATGCCCGCCAGGGACGGCGGGTGACGGTCTTCAAGTGCGGGCCGGATTTCCTCGATCCACAAATCCATGCGGTAGCCAGCGGGCGGCCCTGCCAGAACCTCGACCTCGGCATGTGCGGTGAAAGCGATGCCCGCTGGCGGCTGGCACGCGCCGCCGCAGATTCCGACCTGATCCTGATCGAAGGCGTGATGGGCTTGTTCGACGGCCAGCCATCGGCAGCCGACCTGGCCGTCCTCTTCGGCATTCCGGTGCTGACCCTGATCGATGCGCGGGCGATGGCCCAGACTTTCGGAGCTATCGCCCACGGGCTGGCCCACTACCGGCCGGGCCTGCCGTTCGCCGGCGTCCTGGCCAACCGGGTCGGCAGCAGCCGTCACGCCGACCTGCTGCGCGACAGCCTGCCCGCCGGTATCGCCTGGTTCGGGGCCCTGCCGCGCACCGACGATTCCTTGCCGGAGCGCCACCTGGGGCTGTGGCAGGCGGCAGAAGTGGGCGATCTGGCAGCACGCCTGGATCTCCTCGCTGATGCCTTGGCAGCCACGACCGCGGTCGACCTGCCGCCGACGGTCAATTTCGCCACCGCGCCGGCCCCGGTCGTGCCGCCACGTCTGGCTGGCCAGTGTATTGCCGTGGCCCGCGATACCGCCTACGGTTTCATTTACCCGGCCAACCTCGAAACCTTGCAGCAACTCGGCGTCACGCTGCGCTTCTTCTCGCCGCTGGCTGGCGAGCCGCTGCCGGCCTGCGACGCGGTCTGGCTGCCGGGAGGTTACCCCGAACTGCACGCGCCGACTCTGGCACAGAACACCGCGCTATGGACTGCCTTGCGTAGCCACGTCAAAGCCGGTCAACCGGTGCTCGCCGAGTGTGGCGGCATGATGAGCCTGTTCGAATCGGTGACCGACAAGGCGGGCGTCAGTCATGCCTTCGCCGGGTTGCTGCCAGGTCGTGCCATCATGCAGCAGCGCCTGACGGCGCTCGGCATGCAGTCCGTCGTCCTGCCCGAAGGCCGTCTCCAGGGCCATACCTTTCATTATTCAAAGAGTGAAACGCCCCTGCCGCCGCTCTGTCACGCGCAAACGCCCGATGGCCGGGCCGGCGAGGCAATCTACCGTCAGGGTCGCCTGACCGCCTCCTACGTCCATCTCTATTTCCCTTCCAATCCGATGGCAGTGGCGGCGCTATTCAGTCCGTGAACTGAACTGGTCTTATCGTCAGGGGCATGGACTGGCGCCGCGGCGCCCCTGCAGAAGCTGTTCAAGGCGATCGCCCAGCCAATGGAAGCCAATGTGTTCCTGCTCCAGCCGCAGCCTCGCACGGATGCGGTTGTCACGCAGTTCGTCGTAGAGCGCACTCTCTTCGGGCGTCAGTCTGTGCAGGTCCACCAACAGCGGCTTGTCCTCGCAGCCCCAGACTGGGGCATGCGCATCCAGGGTCTCCCGGTCCATCAGGAACGACTCGACGTGACCAAAGTAGCCACGCAGCTGATCCAGGATGCCAAAACCATGGGTATCGATGTCGCCCCAGTAATGGATCGAGCAGTTCTGCAACCAATGACTGCGGGCCAGCGCATCCCAACCGTAACCCGCGCCAAAAATAACCATGGCATCACGCACCTGCGGGAATGCCAGGAAGTTGGTTTCATTCTCGGTGATGAACATGCGCCGCGCAGCGAATTCCATACGGCTGAAGTTTTCGGCATCCAGGGTCACGTCGGGGCATACCGAGCCAGGGACTGCATGATTCGCCGGATCAAGCACGCGAAAGCGAATGCGCGCCGGCTTTTCCAGAAACCCGTAACGGGCGGCAAACTGGCCGACGCCCGTCTTGCCGAGGTCTACAGCGTCCACGGGCAGCGCCAAATCGAGCAACTCGGCGAGCACGCCGCGATGTGCTTCGATGAATTTGCTGTGCACGCCCGGCAGGTCCACCTGCCGCAAATAAATGCCGGGGCGAGGATGCTCGACGAGCCAGGCCACGACTGCCAGCAATCGGGGCCATTCGGCGGACAGTGCCAGTGCCTGCAGGGGGCGCTTTTCCAGCCAGGGCAGCAAGGCGGGGTGTGTTTGCCGGGTTGCCGAGACCTGTGCCGAAAAGCGAGCCCACTCGCGGCGCTTGCCCAGCCAGGTCAACACCTCCTCCAGGGTTTGGATGCAGGCGGTCGCAGGCAGTTTTTGCACCCCCTGAACGCGGTGACGAACCTCCTGCCATTCGAGAGACACGGAATCCGTGGCCGCCAATTCAGCAGCCCAGGCGCGAACGGCCTCAAAGCGATCCGTGATGTCGGCCGAACTCGGGGACTTGAGCGTCAGGCGCAAAGGAAAGCGAGCATTGCCCGTCACCGCGTCGCGCAGGAGTTCACCGCGCTCCCACAGTCGCGCCAGTTGTGCCTTCAATTCCTTCGCGCCAGTCCACGTCACTGCGCCAACACCTGGGTGGTTTGCAAAGCCATCATCGCCTTCTGCACCCGATATTCTTCAATCGACAGATTACGGAGCCTGGAGGCTCGCCCGCCCTCGTTGTGCACAAACCCGACGCTGGATACGTACGGTTCGATGATGTGAATCTTCTGCAGCGGCGTCACGATGAGCAGTTGCAGATTGAGCTGCCGGAACAGTTTCAGGCCGTATTGCGTGGATTCATCCGAACCACGACCAAAAGCCTCGTCGATCACCACGAAACGGAAAGACCGCGAGCGCACCGCGCCCCATTCCAGTCCGAACTGGTACGCCAGACTGGCAGCCAGGATGGTGTACGCCAGCTTCTCTTTCTGCCCTCCCGACTTGCCGCCAGAATCCGAGTAGTGCTCGTGCTCGCTGCCGTCCTCGCGCCAACGCTCGCTGGCGGCAAACAGAAACCAGTTGCGCACGTCGCTCACTTTGGCGGTCCAGCGGCGATCCTGTTCTGACAGGCCCTCGCGCCCGCGGAAGCGGTCAATGATCGCTTTCACCTGCAGAAACTTGGCCTCGGAGTACTGGGCATCCTCCGACCCCGTCACGGCCCCCTCGGTGCATGCGCGCAACTCCTGCTGAAAGTCACGGATCTCCGCGTCCGGACTGGGCTGCGACTCGAGCACGATGTAGCGCCCCGGATTATAGTCGATCTCGCCCAACGACCTGTTGATGTGCGCGATGCGTTCCTTGATGGTTTCACGCTCGCGCGCCAGTTGGGCGTTGAAGTTGGCGATCTCGTTGATCGTGTTGACGTTGAGCAGTTCCTTGAAACGCGCCACAAAGCGCGGCAGGTCGTCCCGGTTCAGTTGCGTCAGCAGATTCTCGTACTCAAAGGCCGCTTCCAGGCTGGCATCGATCTCGGCGGTTTCAAGCTTGAACGCCTCCTTGAAGGACGCCATGGCCTTGATGATTCTCTCGGCCAGCCGATTCATGCTCCTGGTTTCGTTGTCGATCCGGGTTTGCAACCAGCCGCGCACGTCCTGCTCGCGGTTGTCGCAGGATTCCACGGTCAGTTGATGCTCGCCCAGGGCCTCTGCGCGCATGACTTCGAGGGTCGCTGCCAGCGCTTCATCCACGACCGCGCCGGCAAGCAGCCGCTCGGTCTGTTGTCGAAGTTCCTGGGCATCCGAGCGGCGCTGTTCCAGCTTGGCCCGCTTCTCGCGCGAACCTTGCAGCTCCGTGCCAGTGTCCTTTTGCGCCCTCTGCAACTCGCGCAGGTTTTCGTTGAGCTGCTTGAGGACATCTGATGCCGACTCCAGCCGGCTCCGTTCGTCCGTCAGTTGAGCAATCTCGCTGGCCACGCTGGCCCAGTCCAGTTCCTCGAATGCAGTGAATTCTTCAAGGCGAATCAACGCGTCGAGGCGGCTGGTCAGTCCGTTGCGTTCCTTCTGAATTTCACCGATCCGGCTGCCGACGTCGCCCAGCTGCGTTTCAAGCTGACGGCGCCTGCTTTCCAGTGCGGCGATCTTGGCGCTGTTGCTCCAGCCCAGGACATAACGGCTCCGGTCATCGATGCGGTGGCGGTCGTCCTTTTCGTGTCGGCCGCTCGGGTCCTTGATCTGGCCCGCGCGGGTGATGGCCCGCGCCTCCCGACGGAACTGTTCTTGCGTGGCGCAGCAGACCACATCGAAACGATGGGCAAGCTCACGTTCCAGCCAGTCGTAATGCGGGGAATCAGGCTTGATGGCCAGCTTGCGGAGCAGCGAATCCCGGTGCAGATCGGGCAATTCGCCAGCCTTGCGCGGCCGCACATGGAAATACACCAGGCGGCCGCGCAGATGGGCAGCATCCACCCATTCGGCCACGACCTTGTAATGGGCATCGGGCACCAATAGCGCCAGGCCAAATCCCCGCAGCAGACGTTCGGCCGCGCCCTCCCAATCGCGCTCTTCGACGCGCACCTGGATCAGCTCGCCGGCAAAGGGCATCTCATCGACATCGATGTCCAACGCCGCACAGAGCGCGGCGCGGATCTGGATCTGCGGATCATCAATGTTGCTGCGGCGGCGCTTGAGGCTTTCGATTTCGGTGCTTTGCCGATCGTGTTCCTGCTTGCCCTGACGCAAGGTCACGCCGTGTTCGGTGAGGGCGTTCTGTAGATCGGCCTCACGATTGCGCGCTTCCTCCCGCCAGCTTTGATACTTGCCCCGCTGCGCGGCGAAGGTGGAGATATCCACCGCCACGGGCTCGCCCAACACGCTGGCCAACTCCTGGTAGCGCTCGGCCTTGGCCTTGCGCCCATCCCGCAGCAGTTCTCTCTTGCGAATCTCGGCGGCAAGACGTTCCAGTCGGTCACCGCCGTTGTCGTTGATCGCCTGCTTCAGCTCATCGACCTGGCGGCCTTGCTCCTCATGGATGAGCTCGAGCCGTCGTCGCTGACCATCCACACGATCCCATTCTTCGGCCAGCAGACCCAGCCGCTTGTCGATCAGGCCCAGCTTCAGGCCGGCAAAATGGGAGCGAAGGCTTTCCCGGCACCCGCGCAGGGCTTCGACTTCGGCCACCAGCGTACTGTGGCGGCCACAGTCGGCAACCAGGGGGGTGAGCCGTTCGACCTGCTGCCGGGTTTTCAGCACCGCCTGATGGGCGCGGTTGAGATCGTCGAAGTGCCCGATCAAGGCCTGAATGCGCGGGGCCACCTCGAAGGGTTCCAACATATGGTTGCGAACGAAATCGGTCAGGTTGCCCACCGACTTCATCGAGACCGTCTGGTGAAACAGCTCCAGCGCCTGCTCGTTGTCGATACCGAAACGGCGGCGAAACCAGGCCGCATAGGGTGGAAAGCTGTCGCTCAGCTCGGCACCCAGCCTACGCAGTCTTTTGCGCAACTGGGCAAGGTCCGAGCCGAAATGAGAAAAATCGGCGGCAATCGACAGCCCGCGTTCGGCACCCAGAAAGAAGCGCGCCGGTTGCCCCTGCGCGTCCTTCATCCAGAACACCTGCGCCAGCGTCACCGTCTGGTCATAGCCGGCGTTGTGGAACACGCCCAGGATGACCGAGTAACTATTCTGGTCGCGCAGCGATACCGGCCTGGCCGCGCCTGTGACTTCGTTGCGCTCGGATTTGTAGTGACCGAGCACATAGGAGCGCAAGGTTCGTTCCTTGCTGTCCGCGCCCGCCGCCTTGTTGTAGGTGATCCGGTTTGCTGGCACCAGCAAGGTGGTGATGGCATCCACCAGCGTCGATTTGCCCGAGCCGATATCCCCGGTGAGCAGGCCATTCTTGCCATCCAGTTGCAGCGTCCACACCCGTCTGTCGAAGGTGCCCCAGTTGAACACCTCCAGACGGGTCAGACGAAAGCCCGACAGCGTGTCATCTGCCACGAAGTCCAGGCCCAGCGATGGCGGCTCATTCATGGCCGGTCTCCTCCCTGGCCGGGGTCACGCCCGCCAGTTGTGACTGGTAACTGGCCAGACGCGCATCGAATTCGGCCAGCCATTGAGCATCGACGAAGGCCTTCAGGATGCGCCGCACCTCGTAGCTCGTCGCGCCAGCCGAAGCACCACTGGCAGCCTTGAGCTTGTGCAGGAACCCAAGCTCGACCACCTTGTTGATCGTGGTCTCGATCTGGTCGATCAGCCTGGCTTCATTCGGACCATCGGGCAGGAACACCCGCACCAGTTCCACGATGTCGTCACGACTGAGTACCAGGCGTGTATCACCGCCCCCTGCGTCGAATTCGGCCAGTTTCTTGCGCAACAACGCAAGTAACAGACTCACCGGAAAGGACAGGGGCCGGCGCGCCACCAGACGCGGCAAGCGGGGTGCGGAGTCGTCATCGGCAGGCTCCGGCCGGCTTCTGAGAAAGGCATGGCCTTCTGCCTCGTCCAGCACCAGATCAAGGTTCAGTACCGCCGCATAGTCACGCACCTGGACCTGCAGATTCAATAGTGCCGCCCATTGACGCTCATCGCCATCACGATACAGCACGCTTTTGAGCAGGCTGATCAGCAACACCGACAAATCCGCAACGGGCGCGGGCGCCGCGGCGCGTGCTTCGTCGCTTCCTGAATGTTGTTCTTCCATCCCTCGCCCCATCCTGTTGTGCTTCAGCGCATGAAAAGCACGCGTGGCAGGCGCGCGATGCGGGTGATTTCCTGACCATCGGTTGCCCACGACTGCCAGCGGATGGGTTCTGGCGTGTCCTCATCGACCACCGTACTGAATGTCCCGCTGCCCAGTTGCAGGTAGGCCACCAATTCGGCCAGCCCCTGTTGCAAGGGTTGGGTAAGCACCAGCTCGCTCAGCGTGATCTGCGCCCGGTCCTGCAAGGCGTGGCGGATGTGGCGTGTCAGGCGCGCTTTGTCCACGACCACCTGATCGAACAGTACCGAGGGATCGATGTCCTGATCGCCCGCCTGCAAGGCCAGGTCGGCAATGACCGGCTTCGTTGCCGGCGTGAACAGGGGGCGCTCCATCGCCAGCTCGATGTCGGCTCGCGCCTCGGCCATCTCCATCACCGTGCCGGCCGGTGGTGACCCGCGCAGGGCCAGCGCCTTGCTCTCGATACCGTGCAGGATGTCCATGATCCGGCGGTTCTCCAGCCAGGCCCGATCATCGAGAAAGCGCCGCAACTGCTGCGACAAGGCGGCCACCGTGCGCTGGGTATGCTCGCCCGCTTCCATCCAGTCATAATGGACGCGGCGCATTCTGCTGTCGGGTTTCAGATCCGTCACGGCGGGAAGCTGAAGCACGCGATCCAGCAGTTCGGTCAATTCCTCCTGCCGGCGGCTGGACAGCAGAAAGTCCCAGAACGCCCGGAAACTCTTGCCCTGATCGGAATCGGCAATCGCCTCGCGCTCGCCCATGATCTCTTCGAGCAGCGCACCCTTGCTGCCTTCCCACAGGGCAATGCGTTCCCGCACGCGCCGGTCGAGCTGGCGGAAGTTGTGCTCCACCTCGCGAAAATCCGTCAGCAATTCGCGCGCGCCCTGCATGAATTGCTGAAAGCGATCCTTCAGCGCCGTGTCGTCCAGCAGCGGCACATCGCCCGACAGCACCCGCGCCATCTCGGCGTCGATGTCATCGCGCTTCCTGTGCAACTCGGCGACGCGTCTGGCCGGGTCGGCCTCGCTGCCCTCGCTCATCTGCTTGAGCAGATCAAACAGCGTCAGCAAGCGCGACTCGGTGCCAATGAACTGCCGCTCGGAGAGTTGTGCCAGCCAGGCAATGGCCTTTTCGGTCGCGGGCGTCAGGTCAAATTGCGCCTCGTCCGTGCCAGGCTTGTAGAACTTGCGCAGCCAGCCCTTGTCGGGTGCGGCCCAGTCGTTCAGATAGTCCGGTGCCGGCTTTGGAAAGGCGGTTTCACCCAAGTGCAGGCGCAGCGCATACAGCTCATCTTCCAGCGCCTCGGCCAGATCCGCCGCCGCCATCACGCGCACATTGGGGGCCACGAACACGCGTTGCAGGAAGCTCGCCACCAGCGGCGCATGATCCGAACGCAGCAGCCGCCACGCCGGGTGGTGCGTGCGCAGGGCGTCGAGGGTAGCAAAGTCCAAAGCATTCACTCTTGTTTCTTCGGCCGGGTGCCGCGCTGCCTGCCCTGCTCAATCAATTTTTCCATTTCTCTTACCCGTCCATCTGCGCAGAATTACTACTCTGCCTTCCAGCCCGCCTTGATCTGCCCAAGGATTACGTTCACCTGGTCCACGACGGCTTGGTCGACCTGGCCTTGTTCACCGATTTCCAATGTCACGCGTATGCGCAAAGGCTGACCAGCAGTCGCCTCACGCAGCGCGTCGATATTGTCAGCAAGGTCCTGCACCTCATGGGTCTGCAGCTCGGCACTGGCGATCTTCGAGCCATAGTGTTTGCCTGGCGGCGGCTGTTTGGCTTCGCTCTTGCGTACGCGAACCTTGACAGCCGAAGCTCCTCCCAGATCGCAAGGCCATGCTCCGGAGTCCAGGGTACGCTCGATGAGACCGAGCCGGAAAGCCTCGTCCAGGGCATGCGCGACCCGTGACCAGGGCAATGGCTTCCCGGCTGTTGACGACAACGCAGCGTGGATCAGGTGCGCGTTGCTCTCATCTCCCGGCCATGCAGCGGCGAGCTGGGCTGGCAGAACGTCGCCGCTGGAAACCAGAGGCGGCGGAGAGAACAGCTGCGCGGACTCGTTGACAAATCCTGGCGGTACGTCTTCGGACAGCACACTGATCATTCCGTTGACCAGCCACACGCGACCGCTCTTCACCGCGCTGGCTGTGGCGTCTGCAATCGCCTGCGGTGTCGCGGCCGGGATCAGCAGATTCTCTGTGTAGCCCCCCTTGTCGATCGCAACGAAGTGCTTCCCCGAAAAATACACGCCAAGATCGGATAGCCTGATCGGCTCCTTCTCCCACAGCGTCGGCAGCTTGCCGGGCGCCATCAGTTGCGGGTCGATCTCGGTGAGCGTGGCGGCATCCGAGAGAACGACTTCCAGGCTGCTATCCTGTACCGCCGTGTCGTCAGGGCGGATCTTCCAGAACGTGCGTGTGGACTTGTCCGCACGCGTCACGCGCAGCACGAATTCACCGGCCTCACAGCCCTGAAGCAGGGTTTCCAGAATCGCCGATCGGTTCAGCATCTTCGGCAGCCTGGCTGTGGCGGCAAAGGCACCCACCAGGTCCTTCACGAAGCGTGCCCTGTCGCCCGCACTCCACAAATCGAACGGACCGCCGGGCAGCAGCGCCTCCGCATTGACGGCGGAGCTTTCGATCCGCAGGCGCTTGTCGGCCACCATCTTCGGGAACAGGGGTTCGTTATCCACGTTGATGCGGTAAGCAGCCACCTCGTTGGCGTCATTGACCGTCACGGCCATGCTGTAGGCCATGACGATCTGCGACACCATCTCGCCCCGTGCGGCGCGCAGATTGCCCTCCAGGCGCGTCGTTGCGGCGGTGTCGATGTCACTGCGCTCCTTCAGCATCTCCCGAACCTTCTCCCATCCGAGCAGGTCGCGTACCTTCTCGCGGGCAACGTCCATGCCCTCCTTCGACGGCACGGCCAGCACCACGGCGTTGCGGTTCTGAGCGCGTGGCTTCTCTGGTGAGGTAGTCTCGTCGACGAAGCGCTTCGCTTCAGCGCTCGGCCTACCGCTGGAAGCCGCCTTCGGGCCCAGAACGGCGTAGTGGAACTCACCATCGTCCTCGATGTCCGCCGGCCTTGCCGGAAGAACATGCACCTTCGCACCCGCGCCGCGCGCGCCCTCGGTCAGCTTGCCCGCGCCGCGAATCTCTTTCTCCATCACCTCGTCGACCAGCGTTGCACTCACGTTCTGGCGGGCATCGTGGTGCATCTGCTTGAGGTTCGGCTTCGAACCCAGTCGCCAGACCTTGGGCAAGCCGCCTTCACGGTCCAACGTGAAGGTGTCGTCCAGATACCAGGACGCATCGGACCAGCGTGCGAGACCCTTGTCCAGCTCGATGCGATCCGGAGAGCCGACTCCCACCAGCATCTTCAGGTCACGACTCGTTGCCCGCTGTCCGATCGGCTGCGAGTGCAGGAAGGTCGCCATCACCGCCTGTTCGATCTCGCGGTGCTGGACGCCCAGCAGAGCCTCCTGAGCCTTGCGAGCGTGCACAAGTTCGGCCTCGAGAATGGCGGTCCAGTTCTGGCGCCGTCCCTCGTACTGTTCCAGTTGGGCAATGCTCGCCATCTCGCGTGCTGCCACACCCATGCCTTCGACCTTCGGGTCGACCAGGAACACTTGCGCGCCGATGATCGGCATCTGGTCCCACTTCACCGCGTCGCGCAAGGCTGAGGCCAGCGTTTTCAGAATTCCGCGCGTCTGCTGGAACCCTTCCAATTGCGTCCACTTCTGGTACAGCGTTTCGATCAGCGCCGGGTGGAAGGGGTACGATTCGGTGTAGCGCTTCTCTTCGGCGGCGCGATTCTTGGCCGTGTAGTCATCGATGGCTTGCACGCCGTTCAACGCGCTGAACACCTGGCTCGGCCACTGCGAGCGGTCGGTGTAGCTTTCGAGCTTGAGCAGGCGGCGGCGCAGGATCTCCGGCACATCCTGGCTTTCGACCGGCTGGATGCCCTCGTCGGCCAGCCGCTTGAACTCGTCGTAGAGCTCCTTGCTGATCTGTTTGCCGAGCTCGTCCATCTTGTTGGTGTCGGATGCCAGCAGTGAGGCCACCAAGCAGCACCGGGGCACCTTGGCGACAGCCTGGGTGAGGCTGTGCAGGAACTCGCGCATGCGCCCGAGCCATGCGCGATCGATGTCAGCCATCACGCGAACGAACCACAAGACCTCGTCGAAAAGGATCAGCACGCCCGAGCCATCCTTGCGGGCCAGTTGCAGCAGGTCCTCCATTACGCCGGTGGCAGGTGGGCTCGTGCGCTCGGTGCCGTCGTCCTTGAGCAGCTGCAAACCAGCCTGGCCGGCGAGCTGCCAGGCGATCGCGCTCCAGGGCATCTTGATGGTCGCCACACTGCCGTCGGGCGCGGTGACTTCCATACCTTTTTCCGCATCCAGCCGGTCGAACACCACCGAAGCCACGTGTGCCTTGGGCAAGCCCCCTTCAAGCGCACAGTGCGCCTTGAACTGCTGCACCGCCGGGATATCAGGCAAGGTTGCAGGATCACGCACCAGATGTACCAGCGTGATCAGCGAGTGCGTCTTGCCGCCGCCGAAGGTCATGTGCAGTTGGCGGACGGCCTTTTCGGATTTGCCGGACAGGCGATGCGTGACGTCCCGCGCCAGGTCGCGCAGCTTGACCGTCGGGTAGGTGAGCGCGAAGAACTCTTTCGCATCGTGGTACACGCCGGGGTTGCGGCCCATCACCACGTCGTACAGGTCGGCGGCAAACTGCTTTTGCGACAGTTCCTGACGGGTGATCTCGTCGCGCAACTGCACGACCTGGTGCCAGGGTTTGGTGGTGGTCTTGGCCATGTTTTTCACTCCTCGATGGCCGCCGCGTAGAGGGTCAGCCACAGCTCGCTGTCGTCGATAACGCGATATTCAGGCTCTCTGCCGGACAGCTTTCGGCTACGAGCAAGGATGATCGGTACGCCCTCACCGCGCCGGTCCATGAAGGTAGCCCGATCGGTCTTCAGCCCTGGAATGCTTTCAGGAACCGTGCAACGCGCCAGCAGGCTCGCCAGCGTTTCGTTGCGCGCGCACTGACGATACGGCAGGCTCTCCGGTTCCAGCGTGTTCGGCAATCCGCCAGGCGAGCACAACTCGAGCCGGTCGGCAAACAGGCGCAAGCGAATCTTTGCGCCGTGAATCGAATAGTCACGGTGCGCCACTGCGTTGACCATCGCCTCGAACACGGCCGTCATGTCGTACTGCGGCAGGTCTTCGCGGCCGATGCGCTTGCGCGCGCGCACCTTCATGTTGCGCGCAACAAATCGGCAAGCATCGGCGACTTGTTGGTCCAACGGTCCGCCCATGTCCTGGGCGTCGAGCTGGTACAGCCCGCCATCATCTGCCGGCACCGCTGTCATACCGCGATAGGCCACCGCCTGAATCCAGGCATTAGGCAAGAACTGCTGCGGCCGCGGGCAGGCCATGAGCAGACCGCTGACCGTCGGATGCCAGACGCCACCTTCGTCGCGGCGAGCAAGGCCGAGCTTGTGCAGGAGCACGGTCTGCCGCTCGCGTGACTGCGCCGGCGCAAAGCGACGCCACAGTGTCGTGTCGAGAGACTGGATGCGCGCGGCGGCGACGAGTTCCTCGTCGAAGCGAACGATCCCCGTTTGGCTGCGCAGTTGAAACAGACGCGCGAGTTGCTCGGAACGCAATGGTCGGCGCGTGCTGCCCGAGCGCGCCAGATAACCTGCGGGACTGCGGTGCACGAACAGACTGCGCGGTATTTCCACCGCCAGTACAGCGCGCTCGGCGCCAGTCTCGTCGGGCAGCCACAGGCGCTCGATGTGCGGCAGCAAGGGGGGATCGACCAGATCGTGGCACGCAGCCTGCGCGTACTGCTCGACCCGATCCAGATCACCGGGTTCAAACCCGACGACGCGTCGCGTCCCGTCTTCCACGCCGAGCACGCAAGTGCCCCCGCGCGCGTTCGCGAAGGCCGCCAACTCGTCGGCCAGGCCATCGCGGTGCGGCGCCACGACGCGCCCGCCCTCGATGCGCACTTCCTTCAATTCGAGCACGGAGTCTTCGCCCAAAAGGATGCGACGCAGCAGTTGTTGTGGATCGATCGGCATGGCTACCCTCTCAAACGGTCATGACTTTGCAAGACGCCCCCAATAATGAAAGTCATGACCGTTTCCCTCACCCCCGCCCCTCTCCCACAAGGGGCGAGGGGAGGTTCGTGAGTCGCTGACGCGACTTTCACGAGTAAGCGATCTCGATTTGCGCCGCACTGCCCAGCGAGCGCAGGTAGTTCTGCAAGCGCTCCAGGATCGAGCATTCTTCCGTGCAGCCCTCGGCGCGGCTCTTTTCGATCAATGCCTGAATCAACTGGATGAACACCTGGCTGCGACGCAACGCGCGGTTGTCGAGAAACTCGTTGACCTTGACGACCTCGCCGGCTACCCAGAGCTGCATCAGCCTGTGCACCTGGTCGATCAGCGGAACCGCGCGACCGCTGGCCGTTTCCATCCCGAGCGAGCGGTGCTTGCGGGCGCGCCAGTCCCGGAGCTTGTACTTGCCGCCACCGCCCGAAGACGGCGATTCGTCGGCATCGCCGTCCTCTTCGTTCTCGGCGTCCTCCTCGTCTTGCGCTGCTGCCGCACTGCCGCTGCGGGCCAGCAATTCGTACTGGTCGGCTAGCTCACGCTCGGACAGGCCACAGGACACGGCGTAGAGGATGCACGGACCGGCCGGCGCCTCCTTCAGGCCGAAGTCGTTGCGGTGCAGCAGGTAATAGGTCGTCACATCGTCCAGCGGATGGTCGCCGGGCGTGGGCTCGCCCTGGCCATGCGACAGCACGCGGCCGACGACAAAATCGACCACGATGCGCCGCACGTGGCCGAGGAAGTCGGTGACCGACATCAGAGCACCCGCCTCGGAGACCTTCTTTACGGCCGGATAGCGGCTGTACGACTCCAGGGCCGGACCAGTGGCGGCCCAGATGAAGTCCGGCCCGCGGATGCCGGCGTCCCAGAAGTCGCGCAGCCTGGTCGTGATGCTGGCCTCCATTTCCTTGAGCACCTGCGTGTCCCAGCCGGCGCGGGCGAGCGGGTCGCGCTTCTTACAGACCAGCCAGACGGAGGACGAGAGGGCAGCAGAGGACAGTGCGCGTGTGCGGTTGCCCATTTCGGTCTGGATGGGCCAACTGCCGTCCACGACGAAGCCTGCCTTGATGATGGCCCCGACGAGCGTCTCCCAGGCATCCGGGTGCTTGTGAGCAAAAACGATCACCAGCCGCCCGTCTGGGTTCAAGGCGCTGTGGCAGGCCTTGAACGCACGGGCCATTCCGTCTTCGTAGTTACGCTTGGAGGCTTGCTTGTCGCCATCGAAACGCGAAGCATCATCGATCAGTTCGCCGTCGTTGTGCTCATGGCTCCACTTCGGGGCTAGAGGCTCGGAAAAAGCGGCATCGATCTCTGGTGACAGGCCGGATAGGGTGCGGCGCAACCAGACGTAGAAGAAGTCCATCAAGTCCGAATACGGAATTGCGTCGTAGTACGGCGGATCGGTCAGGACAACATCGAAGCCAACATCTTTCTCACGGATGGCGGAGCCTTTGAGAATGGTGGGCATCGGTGCAGCGGCGGCAAATTTGGCCGCATGTTCCAGATACTGGACAGCCCATTCAACGCCACCGGGATAGCCGCCCGATGAATCTGCTGTAGGTACAGATTCAGCGAAGTCCCATGTTATCGGAAGGGCAAACCGTGCGAACGTGTTGCGGATCTTGTCCCAACCAACAGTCCACGAACAGAGGGTACTCCCTCGATCAGCGACCTTGTCGATGGCTGTGGTAAGCAGTGCAAAGATGGCCTGCTGCTGTGGCTGGCTATAGGAAGTGAACTCGGGCTGCGCACGCAGCATGCGCGTCGCGCGGACAAACGAGGCAATGCAAATCAGTTGGCGCGCGGTAAAGAGCTTCTGCCATTGGTCAAAGCCGTAAAGTGGCGTGGTGAATGGCGATCCGCCTCCCTGACGGCTTCCCCCGAGTGGGATCGGCTCATTCGGCAACCCATGTGGAATCATGGCAAACGCTGCATCGAGTGCCTCACGGGCTGCCCGTGGGACTTCGAGTTCCACCCGCTTCGGGAGGCGATACTCCTTGCCGCCAGGAGTGTCGACCACGATGGCCGTGAGCGTTTCGCCCAGTCGCCCCGCCTGACCCTGAAGGCGCAGATCTTCAGGCGTCATGATCGTGCCGCAGCACGGGCAGCTTGCCCCGGCCCGGCTCATCGTTCCTGCGCCCAGCTTCTTGTCGTATTCCCGCCGCTGCGCCGGATTGCCGCCTTGTGGTTTGGCGTTATGGTCGATACCGAACGCAACGCCGGATTTATCCTCCAGAGGGCGCATGGTCAGCACCACCCGCTTGGCTTCCTTTTTGGTCAGCCAGCGCGTTTTCAACAAGGGCATCGTCGCCCGGCAGGCCTTGCAGCGCACCGTACGCGCCCACAGGTAAGCGACCGTGGGCTTGGCCACCCAGCGGGGGTTGGCCGGGTTGGCGAGGTAATCGGTATCGAAACCGGCATTGAGCAGATCGATCTGCGGTTCGCCGGCTTCGTTGACGGGCACCGGCTTCAGCGGCTCATCCGTATCGAGTTCAACCCGACGGTAAGGCTTGAGGGTGCAATACTCGGCGTAGGTCGGATAGAAGCGCGCCAGTTCCTTGCGAGCCTCGCCCAATACCCAGCGCCCCCAGGCGCGAACGTGCCAGGCCAGATCGGCTTCGAGCAACTCGGGTGCCAGTCCATCGTGTTCCAGCAGGCTGAAATTCTCACCGCGCGCGACCTCCTCCCCTCTTGCTACCGGCAGCACGGCCTGTTCGTTGGCCAACGTGCGCAAGTGCCGCCTGATCTCGGCCGGCGTCAGTCCCCTGGCCTTGAAATAGTCAGCCATGAATGCCGCATCGTGCAGGGCAAACGGTGGCAACGAGCGGGTTTGCCCTGCGAGCTGATGCGGATACTCCAAGGTGCACTTCAAAATGAACCACGCGACCGGGTTGATATCGACCGCCGTCACCTCACAGCCAAGACGCATGGCCTCCAGCGGAATCGCGCCGCCACCGGCGAAGGGGTCGAGCACGCGTGGTGCACGCCCACCGTAAGTCTTGCGAATCTCCTCACGAAACCAGGCCATGTCGGGGCTGGTTTCGCGCCCCCAATGCAGGACGCCGCCGTTGGTCTCCAGCGACTCGATCTCCTCGACCCGACCGTTCGGCATCTTCTTGTTCTTGAGCGTCTTGTTGAGTGTGCCGCCCAGCCGCTTGAGGAGTTCGTCACGCTTCTCCTTGTCGCCCGGATCGGGCAGCAGGGTCGCTATCAAGGCCGCACGGCAAGCCGCCAGGGGTCGACGCGCCGGCCAGATGTGCAGCGTGGAGATGTGCCCGTGGCGCACGTTCTTCTCGTGCACCGAGTCAATGGAGGTCTGCCTGAGCGGAAAGGCCACCTCGATGAGACGCTTGTCGTTCTGAGGCATGCGGATACTTTCTGTTGGGTTCAGCGCCATGTGGCCGGGCGCTGCAGCATGAAGCCGTCCGGCTTGACGATGGAATCGGGAAGCTGGTTGGCGCGCAGCTTGTCTTCGCCGATGCTGAGGTAGCCGCTCGCGCAACGCTTGAGTTCGCTCGAATAGCGCCGCGGCGGGAACGCGACGATGACTCGCTTGGCGGGGAAGCGCTGACGCACGCGATGGATCGAGGTGGTCAGGTCGCTGTCACCCGAGATGACCAGCGCGACATCGAAGGCATCGTCGAGTGCGTCGAGGAGCAACTGGATGGCGATGTTGACGTCGGTCATCTTCTCTTCGTAATCAGGCCACGAGGCGTGGCACTTCCGGCACTCGCGGGTCTTCTCGAGGTAATGGCCGAACTGGCATTGAACACCTTGCAGGGCCACGGCTTCGAGGTAGTCGTTCTGCCGTTTGCGGTCTGCCACGTTGTGGCCGTTGTCGCGGATGCGCGCCGTGAAGTAATGGGTGGCCACAAGCTGCTGGCCGGGCTTGAGCAGGCTTGCTGCGAGCGCGGCGGCATCTAGCCAATAGTACCGCTTGAACCCGGAATGCTTCAGTCCGAAGTACAGGTTGAACCCGTCCACGTAGGCAACTACGCGCTCCATTCACGCCTCCCAGGACTGTACGAGCGCTTGACGAAGGCCCAATCCGCATGGAGAATATCAGTCCTAACCCCGCCAGCGATAGCATCGCCGGCCCGACGCCCCGCAAGGGGCGTCTCTCTTTGTGGCAACACCAACCCCGCCGGAGATCGCATCGCCGGCCCGACGCCTCTCTCGTGGAAGCATTTCTCTTTTTGGCCTTCGGTGTTCATTCGACGACCTCCGCTGCGTTGGCGATGTCGCTGTACGCGATGACCACGCTGCCGCGTGCCTTGGCGATCAGCTTGGCGAAGGGGTCCTGCACCCTGAGCAGCCGTGGCTGCATGCCGCCGCAGTCGAACACCGCATAGAGCCAGTAGCGCTCGCGCAGGATGCAGGCGCGGGCCCATTCGTTCTCGGTCAGCTCGATCTCGCCGACACCCACCCGCCCCTTCACCTCGATGCCGCGCTCCTCGCTGGCTCGCCTGGACATCAGGTCGAAGCCCGGGTAGTCGTTGAGGCCGGCCAGGCGCGCCTTCGGGGGTGTGGAGACATCGCGTACATCGGCGCCTTGGGCGGCTTCAAAGGCAATGGCCACATCAATGGCAATGCGTTCGACTTCGGCGTCCCGCGCCTTGATGTCGTCGGGATCGGTGGATGGCTGAATGAGCGCGGTAGCCAGCATCTCGACGCGGCCAGCCTGGATCAGCTCAAGCTCGCGCCGCGCCTGAAGCAGCGCCAGTTCGCGCCGACTGGCGAGGCTTCGCTGTTGCGCCTTGATCCGCTCCAGTTCGGTATGCGCAGCGCGTTGACCATCGCGCGCCTTGTCGGTGAAGCGCTTGCGGGCGGCAGCAAGCTCGGACTCCTGGTAGTCGAAGGCGCGTTGCAGGTACTCCTCGGTGTCCTTCAACTGGTTGGTCGCACTCATGCGCTGCAAATCGGCCAGTCGGGTGGCGAGCTCACGTTGAATGTGCTCCTCGGCGGCAAGGCGCCAAGTGTTGCTCCTGGCCAGGAAGACGACGCTGCCGGGGTTGGACTTCGAAGCTGGCCGCAGCAGCAGAAGATGCTCAACCGGCGCCTCGATCAAGCGACCATCGGCGTATTGCTTGATCGCAACCAGCCGCTGTTCTATGACGTCGATGGCATTGAAGCGTGGGATGCCTGGATCGATGCCGCGCACGATGGTCACCCGGGCAACATGAAAGAGGTACGGGGCGGTGGCACTGACGTCGGTGAATATCGCACCCCGCTGGCCTGCCGAACGGGCGTGCTCGATGGCGATGGCGGACAGCCGCTCGAACACCGGTTCGCCAGGGTGAATGAAAATGGCGTCGCGCCCGTCGTCCGGGCGATGGACGGTGAAGCGCTTGCGTGCCGACTCCGGGTAGTTTTCGAGCAGGGGCAGCAGGCTTTCCAGCACCCCCCGCCTGCGCGGCCGCATGAAGAACTGGCTGTCCAGGTCGCCAATGAAGTCGACCCCGATCACCGGCGCCGCGTGCTCCAGGTAGCGGCGTACATAGCCGGGCAGCAAGCGCCGCATCTCCTCGATGGCCATCGCCTCACGAAGCTGCGGCAGGTCGGTCAACACCTCCCTGCCTTTGCCGTAGATCGTCTGTTCCCGCACTTCGATCGCCCTGATCTGTTCCGGCGTCAGTTGGCCAGCCAGTTCGAGCGCCTTCCTGTCGGCCTCATCATCCGATTCCACGGCGCGCTGGATGTAGTCGGTGATCGACATCCCCTCGAAGATACGGCCGACCACGTCGAACACCTTGTCGGATCCGAGCTGCTTGCGGATCTCCTCCAGCTTGTCGAGCAGCGTCTTGATGACGCGCCCTTCGCGGGTCTTGCCGGCAACCAGATTGATGATCGCGACACGGTCGCGCTTCTGTCCATAGCGGTGAATTCGGCCCATCCGCTGTTCGAGGCGCGCCGGGTTCCAGGGCACGTCGTAGTTGATCAGAATCCAGCAGAATTGCAGGTTGATTCCCTCGGCTGCCGCGTCGGTGCCGACGAAGAAGCGTGCGCCCTGGCTTTCCGCGTCGTGAGCCTTGCGGAAGCGCTCGACCTGCGCATCGCGCTCTTCAAAGCCCAGACCACCATGGATGTACGCCACCTGGTCGGCGTAACCCATGCCTTCCAGACGGCGCCTGAGGAATTCGAGCGTGTCCCGGTGCTCGGTGTAAATGATGACCTTCTGGTCCCGGTACTGCGGCGCGCGCAGCAGTTCTGCCATGCGCTCGAATTTCGACTCCTGACCGCCGTTGAGCACCGCTTCGGCCAACGCGATCAGATCTTGAACCTGGCTGTGTTCATCGATCAGTTCGGCCAGGCTGGTGGCGACGAATGCCCCGAGTGCCTCGGCTTCGGACTCTTCGTGTTCTTCCTGGCCCGCCGCAGAGGTCTCTTCGTCGCCTGTCTTGACAGCCAGGACGTCGACGAGGCTCCCTTCACGGACCTTGCGGTTCAGACGCTCCTGCTGAGCGCGCAGCTCCTCTTCCGGAATGCGACCGGACTGGATGTCATCGATCAGCGCGTCGAGCTTGGCGTGGCGATTGCGGAGCGAACACAGCAGGGTCCAGGTACTGCTGGCCATCCGCCGCTGGAAGACCGTCATCGCAAACCGGGCAGCCTGGCGGTTGAGCAGGCGGGCTTGGTTGTAGTAATGGCGTATGTAGGCGGTTGTGCGGTCGTAGAGGGCCTGCTCGCTCGCGGTTCCCGTCGAGAGGTCGTAGCTGACCGTGTCGCACACGCGTTCGGCATACAGCGGCTTGCCGCGAAGATCGACCATCTCCTCCTTCACTCGCCGGATGAAGTAGCGGTCGCGCGATGCACGCGGAAACCTGGTGAACGCGGTTTCGGTGCTGAAGAGGTCGGGCTCCAGGAGGCGCCATAGGCAATAGTATGGGTACTCCTTGCCCATGTGCGGCGTTGCCGTGAGCAACAGAAGATGATGTGCGACCCAAGGCAGTCGCCAGTCGTCCGGTAATTCACGCACGCCAGCGATGGCTTCGGCCAGCCGGTAGCGGTCAGTCGGCCGGAAGCTGCCATCGGGATCACGATTGGCCGAAAGCTTGTGCGCCTCGTCAAAGACGACGAGGTCGTACGGCAAAACCCTGGGGTCGCGCAGGGCGTTGAACAGTCGCGGAGCGCGCAGGCTGTCAACGCTCACGACAACCAGATCGCTGTCCTTGCCGGCGAATGGGTTGCCGTCCTTGGTGTCCGCACCAACAACGATGTTGAACTGAAGCTGGAAGAGTTTGCGCAACTCCCGGTACCAGTTGCCGACAAGGCCTGCTGGCGCAACGACCAGGACGCGCCGGATCGTGCGGCGAGACAAGCTCTCCCGGATGTAAAGCCCCGTCATGATCGTCTTGCCAGCGCCGGCATCATCGGCGAGCAAGAAGCGTAGTCGTGGCTGGGGCAGCATCCTCTGGTAGACGGTAATGCGCTGGTGCGGAAGGGGATCGATTTCGCTGATTTCTGTGGCGAACGCGGGATTGAACAGATGCCCGTAAGACAGCCGCTCACCCTCGACCAGCACGCGCAGGGCATTGGCATCGCCCAGGAAGTCGAGCCGCCCAAGCTCTCCCTGATCGATGGGCACTTCACCGCTAGCCGCACGCCGTTCACCGGCCAGCCCGGACTCCTTGGCCAGAAGCTGCTGCAGTTTGCCAAGCCCCATCGCCGAAGGCTTTGATTGCGCGTTTTCCCAGCGGTTGAGCGTGACGAACGAAACCCCCAGCAGTCCGGCGAACTGCTGCTGGGTGAGATCCATTCTCTTGCGAAGATCGCGGATTTGATTCGGCTTCATATTTGTTCGCATGCGGCGATCGTCAATTTATATCACGTGATATAAATTGACGCAAATATTCTTTCGGATGAAACGTCGGGAGCCTGGATAGCTGTACTCTGGCTCAAGCCGGAATGTTCAGCCGAAACACCGTCACGCCGTGGCTGGAGCGGGCTTCGACACTGCCCCCGTGGGCACGCAGGATCGAACGGGTAATCGCCAGGCCCAGCCCGGCGCCGTCGCTGAAGCGTTGCCGGGAGGAATCCGCACGGTAGAAAGGTTCGAACAGTCGCGGCAAGTGCTCGGCAGCAATCGTCTCGCCGGTGTTCTCGACCGACAGCCGTACCCAGTTTTCGCCGGTTTGCTCCAGACGCACGGCCATCCCTCCTCCGGTGGGCGTATGCCGCATCGCGTTCGAGAGAAGATTGTTGATGGCCCGGCGCAACATCAGCCGGTCGCCCGAAACGACGGCGCTGCCCGAGCAGGATAGGGAAACGTTCTTCTCCTCGGCAAAGGCCTCGTAGAATTCAAACAGCCCGTTCACTTCCGCGCGCAGATCGACGGCTTCCCGGTGCGGAATGATCAGCTGGTTTTCGGCCTTGGCCAGAAAGAGCATGTCCGAAATCATTCGCGACAGGCGTTCGAGTTCCTCGGCGTTCGAGGCCAGAACCTCCTGGTATTGTTCGGCTGTCCGGGTTCTGGAAAGCATCACCTGG
Organism: Candidatus Accumulibacter cognatus; assembly: GCF_000584975.1. NCBI lineage: Bacteria > Pseudomonadati > Pseudomonadota > Betaproteobacteria > Candidatus Accumulibacter > Candidatus Accumulibacter cognatus. Next base: position 23,229 of record NZ_JDST02000016.1, read on the forward strand.
GTCTGGGTCAGCAGATTGCTGACCGGTGTCCGCAGTTCGTGCGCCAGGTAGGAAGAAAAATCCGAGAGGCGCCGGAAGGACTCCTCCAGGCGTGCCAGCATGTCGTTCAACGTCCGGGCCAGGGCAATCAGTTCGACCGGAACGGAATCGACCGGCAAGCGGGCATTCAGCCGCTGCGCGGTGATCGCCTCCGCCTCGCGCTTGATCGTCTGCAAGGGCGCCAGCCCCCGGCGCACCGCGATCCAGCCGAGGAGCCCGATCGACAAGGCGGCCAGCACCATGAACGACCACAGGGTGGTCCTGAAGTCGCTCATGAAGTGCTCATGGTGCGAGATTCCGGTCGCCACGGCCACGACTGCCGGCGGTGCGCCCTCGATGCTCGTCCGGGCAAGACCGGAGATGCCGCGCAGAGGCTGCTGGTCGCGATTCTTCCAATGAACCGGATGCCGGGAAGCAGGCTCGACGCCCCGGTCCAGAAGAGTGCCCGGAAACTCGGCGCCAGTCGTGGCGAACAGCGTTTGGCCGTCTGGCGCGACGACGACCACGGCGAGCCCAGGGTGGCCGACCAGGGAATCCTCGAGCTGCCGCGGCATGGCTTCGAGGTCGGCCGTGGAGCGAACTTTCTCGAGGGCATGCCGGGCCAGTTGCAACTTCCCGTTCAGAATCTCCATGTCCAGTTCTTCGAAATGTCGTTCGACCAGGTTGGCAATGAGCACGCCGAGGAGCAGCAAGACCAGGGTGGACGCCGAGGCGAACAGCAGGGTCAGCCGGAAGCTGATCGATTGCCGCCGGACTGGCCTCACTCGCCGCTTTCCAGTACGTAGCCCATGCCGCGCACCGTGCGGATCAGTTTGTCGTCGAAACCCTCGTCCACCTTGAGCCGCAGGCGCTTGATCGCCACCTCGATCACATTGGTGTCGCTGCCGAAATTCATGTCCCAGACTTGCGAGGCGATCAGCGAACGGGGCAGGACTTCACCCTGCCGCCTCAGCAGCAACTCCAGCAAGGCAAACTCCTTGGCCGTCAGATCGATTCGCCGGCCCGATCGGGTGACGCGTCGGCGCCGCAGATCGAGTTCCAGATCCGCCGCGCGCAAGAACCCCGATTCCCTGACCTTGCCGCCTCGGCGCAACAGCGTGCGGACGCGGGCAAGCAACTCGGCAAAGGCAAACGGCTTGACCAGATAGTCGTCTGCGCCGAGTTCCAATCCCTTGACCCGATCATCCACCGCGTCGCGGGCGCTCAGGAAAAGGACCGGCATGTCCTTGCCCGCTCTGCGGATGCCCTGCAGGATTTGCCAGCCGTCGATTCCCGGCAGCATGACATCGAGAATCACCAGGTCATAGGCTTCGGTCAACGCGAAGTGCAGGCCGTCCAGCCCGTTGCTCACCAGATCAGCCACGAAACCCGCCTCGAGCAATCCCTGTTTGAGGTAAGTCCCCGTTTTCGGTTCGTCTTCGATGACCAGGATCTTCATCGTCGTTCTCCATTACCCTCTTTGCCCATGGCGCATTTTGTGCCGTATGATCAGCCTTTCGGCAAAGATTACCGAAATGTAATCTGCGCGTCAGCGTCCGGTTGGGAAGGCTTCCTTATACTGCGCCACGCGCCTGGCAAGCGGGGGCTTTGCCGGGAGCCCACCGGAGAAACCGGCTGCGACCGGGGGCCAGGACAAGCGTGATCATCCGATGGACACGGCATCATCGACAGGAACCATTCAAGCATTGGGAGACGGCATGCGTGGAGGCAAATCCATGAGGACATTCGCCTGCTGCCTGCTGCTGGGTCTGGCGACGCCGGTCCTGTCGCAGGAGGTCGCCATCGGCCGCACGGTCGAGAGCCTGCTCGAATTCGCCAAAGTTCGCAATCCCGAATACGCGGCCATGCAGGCGGAAGCGGACGCGGCGGCGGAACGGGTCACGCCGGCAGGCGCCCTGCCCGACCCGAAGTTCAGGATGGAATTGCGGGACATCACCCACGCCGGCGAGCAGAACCCGACGCTCTCCCCGAGCCGCGTCGGCAGCACGAAGTACCTGCTGTCGCAGGATCTTCCCTGGTTCGGCAAACGCGACCTGAAACGCGAGGTGGCGGAATTCGAAGCGGCGAGTGCCAGGGGACGCGCCTTGGGCACCTGGTCGGAAATCACGGCCAGGATCAAGACGACCTACGCCCAGTGGTACTCCGTTCAGCGCAATGAGCGCCTGACGCAGGAAATCCTCGACCTGATGCGACGCCTCGAAAAAATCGTCCAGACGCGCTACGCAAACGGTCTGGCGACCCTGCAGGACCTCATTCGTGCACAGGTCGAACAGACCAGGCTGCGCAGCGAACTGGTGGCCCTGGAAACCGAGCACCACCACCTGCGCACGCGCCTGAACGTCTTGCTCGCCCGGCCCGCGGCAGCACCGCTGGCCGCACCGGAGAAGCTGCGCCCGCTGCCGCCACCGGCGCGGCTCGATTACGCCACGCTCGAAGAACGTGTCCGCGTCCGTAATCCGCTACTGGCGGCCGAAGACGGCAAACTCCAGGCAGCGGAAAAGAACCGGGAACTCACCTACAAGAACCGCTACCCGGATTTCACCCTCAGCGCCGGACCGATCCAGTATCAGAGTGCGATCCGGGAATGGGATGTGATGATCGAAATGAACATTCCGCTGCAGCAATCCTCGCGACGCGCACAGGAACGCGAATCGGAGGCGATGCTGTCGGCGGCGCGCGCGCGCCGGGAAGCGAGCACTTACCAGGTGCTTGCCGACCTGGCAGAGAATCTGGCCGCCATCGACGGCGCGCGCCGGAGCGAAGCCCTGGCCACCAATGACCTGCTGCCCGAGGCCGAGCTGACCTTCCGGGCTGCGCTCGCCGGCTACGAGAACGGCAAGCTCGATTTCGCGATGCTGCTCGATGCGCAGCGGCAGATTCGGCAGGCCAGACAGGACCAGATCAGGGCGCAGGCCGAAGGACAGGCGCGCCTTGCGGAAATTGAACGTCTCCTGGGAGAAGATCTATGAAGCAGGGCGCGCGCATTGCCGCCGGCGCTTTGGCGGTCGCCGCGCTGGCAGCCGCTGCGGGCTATTGGGCCGGCACGCGGAATCCCCCCGGCCATCCGGAAGCCACTCGCCAGACGGCCGCCCCTGCCGGCGACCCGGCGGCAAAGGAACGCAAGATCCTCTATTACCGCAACCCCATGGGTCTGCCCGACACCTCGCCGACCCCGAAGAAAGACTCCATGGGAATGGACTACGTTCCGGTCTATGCGGACGAAGCCGACGAGGAGGCGGGCGCAGCGAAGCAGCTCAGGATCAGCACCGAAAAGGTTCAGAAGCTCGGCGTCAGAACCGAGACCGTCCGCCTGCGCTCGCTCGACCGGATCGTTCGTGCGGTCGGTCGCATCGAGCCCGACGAAGGCCGCCAGTATGCGATCGCCCCCAAGTTCGAGGGCTACGTCGAGCGCCTGCAGGTCAATGTGACCGGTCAGAGGGTCGGCAAGGGCCAGGTGCTGTTTGAAGCCTACAGCCCGGAACTGGTCTCTGCCCAACGCGAATACGTGCTCGCCACGCAGGCGGCGGAATCGCTGCGCCCGGCCGGCAGCGAAACCCGCGGCGGCAGCGACATGCAGCAACTGGCTGCGGCAAGCCTCACGCGCCTGAAAAACTGGGACATCTCCGACGAGCAGCTCAAGGCCCTGGCCAGCTCCGGAGACGCCCGGCGCACGCTCAGCTTCCGCTCGCCGGTTGCCGGCGTCGTGACCGAGAAGAAAGCCGTGCAGGGCATGCGTTTCATGCCCGGCGAAACGCTCTATCAGGTGGCCGATCTGTCTACGGTCTGGGTAATCGCCGAGGTCTTCGAGCAGGACATCGGGCTGGTGCAAACCGGTGCGCCGGCCAGGATCAAGGTCAACGCCTACCCGGAGCAGGTTTTCGAGGGGACCATCCGCTATATCTATCCGACGCTCAAGGCGGAAACCCGCAGCATTCCGGTCCGCGTCGAGCTGAGCAATCCGGGCATGCTGCTCAAACCCGGCATGTTCGCCCAGGTCGAGCTGGCGGTGGCCGCCAGGGGCCAGGTGCTGACCGTGCCGGTCTCGGCGGTGATCGACAGCGGCACGCGCCAGATCGTTCTGGTGCAGCTTGCTGAGGGTCGCTTCGCGCCGCGCGAGGTGAAGCTCGGTGCGCGCAGCGATGACCAGGTCGAGGTGCGCGACGGGGTGCGCGCCGGCGAGCAGGTGGTGGTCGCCGCCAACTTCCTGATCGACGCCGAAAGCAACCTCAAGGCGGCTGTCGGCGGTTTTGCCCAGGCGCAGCCCCCGGCCGGCGAATCCACCGCCAGGATGGCTCCGGCAAACACGGGACACCGGGCGGAAGGCCAGGTCGAGTCCATCGACGCGGGTAGCTCCGCGCTGCGCATCCGTCATGGCCCGGTCGAAAGCCTCAAATGGCCACCGATGACCATGCAGTTCCAGCTTGCCAACGAATCGCTGCGCAAGGATCTGAAGCCCGGAGCGATGATCTCCTTCGAGTTCGTCGAGCGCGGACCGGGAGAATGGGTGATCACTTCGGTCAAGCCGGCGGTCAAGCCGGCGGTCGAGTCGGCAATCAAGCCCGCGGCCAGAACCGGAACCGCTGCGCAGGCCAATCCGCACGCGGCGCACGCCGGCCACTGACGGCAACCCACGGAGCCCTTCGCCATGCTGGCCAAACTCATCGACTGGTCGAGCAGGAACCGTTTCCTGGTCCTGCTGGCCACCCTGTTCGTCATCGTCGGCGGCATCGTCGCCATCCTCAGGACGCCGCTCGACGCACTGCCCGACCTCTCGGACGTGCAGGTCATCGTATACACCGAATACCCCGGCCAGGCGCCGCAGGTGGTCGAAGACCAGGTCACCTATCCGCTGACCACGGCGATGCTGTCGGTGCCGAAAGCGAAGGTCGTGCGCGGCTTCTCGTTCTTCGGTGCGTCCTTCGTGTACCTCATCTTCGAGGACGGTACCGACATCTACTGGGCGCGCTCACGCGTGCTCGAATATCTCAACTTCGCGTCCAGCCGCATGCCCAGGGGGGTGACGCCGCAGATCGGCCCGGACGCGACCGGCGTCGGCTGGGTCTATCAGTACGCGCTGCTCGGCAAAGACAGGAGCCTCGCCGAGTTGCGCAGCATCCAGGACTGGTATCTGCGCTACCAGCTCAGCAAGGCGCATGGCGTCGCCGAAGTCGCATCGATCGGCGGTTTCGTTCAGACCTACCAGGTGACGGTCGATCCGGTCAAGCTGCGCGCTTACGGCGTGCCGCTGCGGAAGGTCGTGCAGGTCATCCGCGATTCCAACCGCGACGTCGGCGGCCGCGTCGTCGAAATGGCCGAAACCGAGTACATGGTGCGCGGCAGGGGCTACCTGCGCGGCATCGGCGACCTCGAAGCGCTGGTGGTCAAGAGCGACCAGGGAACGCCGGTGCTGATCCGCGACATCGCGCGTGTCGAACTGGCGCCCGACGAGCGGCGTGGCCTGACCGAACTCGATGGCGAAGGCGAGGTGGTCTCCGGCATCGCCATGGCGCGCTACGGCCAGAATGCCCTCGAAGTGATCCACAACCTGAAAACCAGGATCGCCGAACTCGGCTCCGGCCTGCCCGAAGGGGTGACGGTACAAACCGTCTACGACCGCTCCGAACTGATCCACCGCGCCATCGCCACCCTCCAGAGAACGCTGATCGAGGAATCGCTGATCGTTGCGCTGGTCTGCATCGTTTTCCTGCTGCATGTGCGCAGCGCGCTGGTGGCGATCCTGATGCTGCCGGTCGGCGTGCTGATCGCCTTCATCGCCATGCGCCTGCTCGGCATGAACTCCAATCTGATGAGCCTCGGCGGCATCGCCATCGCCATCGGGGCGATGATCGACGCCGCCATCGTCATGATCGAGAACGCCCATAAGCACCTGGAGCGGCTGCCCCCGCAGCATTCCCGGCAGGATCGCGCCGCCGCCATGCTGCTGGCGTGCCAGGAAGTGGGACCGGCGCTGTTCTTCTCGCTGCTGATCATCACCGTCTCCTTCCTGCCGGTCTTCAGCCTGGAAGGCCAGGAGGGGCGGCTGTTCTCGCCACTCGCCTTCACCAAGACCTTTGCCATGGCCGGCGCGGCGATCCTGTCGGTGACGCTGGTGCCGGTGCTGATGCTCGGGCTGATCCGCGGCCGGATCCTTCCGGAAGCGAGAAATCCGGTGAACCGCGCGCTGATCTGGGGCTACCGGCCGATCATCGCCGGCGTCATGCGCTGGAAGAAGCTGACCATCCTGGCCGCGCTGCTGGTCCTCGGCATTTCGATCTACCCGGCTTCCAGGCTCGGTTCCGAGTTCATGCCGACGCTCAACGAAGGCACGCTGTTCTACATGCCGACTTCGCTGCCGGGCATGTCGATCACCAAGGCGGCCGAGCTGCTGCAGACCCAGAACAAGATCATCAAGAGCTTCCCCGAGGTCGAGTCGGTCTTCGGCAAGGCCGGGCGCGCCAACACGGCAACCGATCCGGCGCCGACCGAGATGTTCGAGACGGTGATCAACCTCAAGCCGGAATCCGAATGGCGCCCCGGCATGACCACCGACCAGCTGATCGCCGAACTCGACCGGGCCCTGCAGTTCCCCGGCGTCGCCAACGCCTGGACGATGCCGATCAAGGCGCGCATCGACATGCTGTCCACCGGCATTCGCACGCCGATCGGCATCAAGGTCTTCGGCAAGGATCTCGACGAGATGGAAAAGCTCGCCAAGGCCATCGAGACGGTCGTCAAAGCCGTGCCCGGAACGACCAGCGCCTTTGCCGAACGCATCACCGGCGGCTTCTACCTCAACATCGAACCCGATCGCGAACAACTGGCGCGCTATGGTCTGGCGGTCGGCGACCTGCAGGAGGTCATCGGCACGGCGCTCGGCGGCGAGATGGTGACCACCACCGTCGAGGGGCGCGAACGCTTCGGCGTCAGCGTTCGCTACCCGCGCGAACTGCGTTCCGATCCGCAGCAGATCGCGCGTGCCGTACTGGTGCCAACGATGGACGGCGCCATGGTGCCGCTCGGCCAGGTGGCCCGCGTCGAGGTGACGAAAGGCGCACCGGCCATCCGCACCGAGAACGCCCTCCTCTCGGCGTATATCTTCGTCGACATCCGCGACCGCGACATCGGCGGTTACGTCGCCGACGCCAAGAAAGCGGTGGCGGAACAGGTCAGGTTCCCGCCCGGCACCTACATCACCTGGAGCGGCCAGTTCGAGTACATGGAGCGCGCCCTCGAGAAGATGAAGATCGTCATCCCGCTGACGCTGCTGCTGATCTTCCTGCTGCTCTACCTCAACTTCAGGCGCCTGACCGAAACGCTGATCGTCCTGCTATCGGTGCCGTTCGCGCTGGTCGGCGGCGTCTGGCTGATGTGGGGGCTCGATTACCACCTGTCGGTCGCGGTTGCCGTCGGCTTCATCGCGCTGGCCGGCGTCGCGGCGGAGACGGGCGTGGTGATGCTGATCTATCTCGACCATGCCTGGCAAGCGGTCAGGGAGAGCTGCCGCGCCGCCGGGCGGGAACCGGGGGTCGCCGACCTCTACGCGGCGGTGATGGAAGGCGCCGTCGAACGGGTGCGGCCGAAAATGATGACCGTCGTCGCGATCATGGCCGGCTTGCTGCCGATTCTATGGGGCACCGGCACCGGTTCCGAGGTGATGAGCCGCATCGCCGCGCCGATGGTCGGGGGGATGATTTCGTCGACCGTCCTCACCCTGGCGGTGATTCCGGCGATCTATGCGCTGGTCCAGGAGGGGCGGCTGCGGCGCGGGATCGGGTAGTTCGGGTTTCTGGCACGGCCATGCCGCGCCACCCTCGGCGTTCGCCAGACTGGCCATGCCGGGGGCTGCGGTGGCTGGCGCCGATCTTTGCCATGGCGTCGAATTTTATTCCTTGGTTCTCCACTGTCCACGACCGACACGCCTGGATCGAAACGCGATTGCCGCCAGGCGAATGCCGGACTATCATCTCGTTTGTCATCGAGCCTGGGAACCTGCCATGCCCATCCTGCTGGAAATCCGCGAACGTGCTGCCGTGCCTTATCACCGCTGGTCGGTGGAGGAGTTCCATCGCATGGCCCAGTCCGGTTTGCTGGATGAGACCGACCGCGTTGAGTTGATCGATGGAGAATTAGTGGATATGGCGCCGATAGGCAGCAGGCATGCATTTCTCGTCGACCGATTTGCCGAGTGTCTCGGCAGCGGCCCTTCCGCCAGTTATATGGTGCGGGTGCAGAACCCCATCGTCCTTGACGAACGGAGCGAACCTCAGCCGGACATTGCCCTCGTCAAACGCGCCAACTATGCCGACCGACACCCGACACCCGCTGACGTCCTGTTGATCGTCGAGGTTTCCGACACCACCCTCGATTACGACCGCGATGTCAAGCTCGCGCTCTATGCGCGCCACGGCATTCCCGAGGTCTGGCTGTGTGATGTCAAGGCCGGCGAACTGGCGGTCTTTCGCGAACCCATCGAGGGGCAATACCGCCTGATGCACAAGCCGACGACCTCCGAAACAGTAGCACCGCTGTGGGTGCCTGTGGTCCGAGTTGCAGTGGCGGACGTTCTGGCGTGAAGGAAATGACGAGGCGTTGGGGGGAGCGACAGCGAAAAAGACAAGGGCGGTGGAGTGCCTACCCCAGCGCGCAGCGCTCTAGTTCAACGTCAACGCTCAGGCGACGGCCGCGGCTTCTGGCGGCCGCTCGCCTGAAACGAATGGTTGAGCATGGATGCATGATTTCAAGACATGACCCCGCAGCTTTCTCCGCCGGTTATGGTGCGGGTGCAGAACCCCATCGTCCATAACGAACGGAGCGAGCCGCAGCCGGACATTGCCCTCGTCAAACGCCCAGAGGCCGGGGTCACAGAGGCCGGGGTCACATTACCACAGAGGCCGGGGTCAGGTCTACCACAGAGGCCGGGGTCAGGTCTAACATTACAACACAAGACGAATAGATGCTACGCTTGGCGTATGGCTAGACCGCTCAGGCTCGAATTCTCTGGGGCCGTTTATCATGTCACGTCGCGCGGGGATCGAAGGGAAGCGATTTTCCTGAACGATGCGGACCGCATCGACTGGCTGGATGTGCTGGGCGTTGTTTGCGCTCGATTCAACTGGGTCGTGCACGCCTTCTGTCAGATGACCAATCACTATCACCTGCTGCTGGAGACGCCGGATGGCAATTTGTCGCTCGGGATGCGGCATTTGAACGGCCTCTACACGCAGCGCTTCAACCGCCGCCACGGCCTGGTCGGGCACCTCTTTCAGGGGCGCTACCAGGCGATCCTGGTGCAGAAGGAAGTCTACCTGCTGGAGCTGACTCGTTATGTGGTCCTGAATCCGCTGCGCGCCCGGATGGTCGATTCGCTCGATGATTGGCCCTGGAGCAGCTTTCCGTTCGTTGTCGGCCGGGAAGCTCCGCCACCATGGCTGGATGTGGACTGGCTGCTACGGCAGTTTGCCCCGGAGCGCGACGGAGCTCGCCGCGCTTATGTGGAGTTTCTGCTGGCTGGCAGAGGTTTGCCGAGTCCCGTTCTAGAAGCCCGCCAGCAGTGGGTGCTGGGCGATCGCGCTTTCGTGGAACGGCATTGCCAGAAAGGCATTCCGGAGCAATTGCGCGAGGTCTCGAAGGCTCATAGGCGCGCAGTGGCTTTACCGCTCGATGAGTACGCGATGCGCTACCCCGAGCGAGATCTCGCCATGGCTCGGGCCTACCAGTCCGGTGCCTATACGATGGCGGAAATCGGCCGACATTACGCGGTGCACTACATGACCGTCAGCCGCGCCGTGCGCAAGTACGAACTGCAACAAAGAGTGACCGGGTAGGGCTCGACCGAGCTTCTCCGTTGGTGTTCGCACGGACAACGTCAAACCGTCGTCCCGCCGAACCGCCCACAGGCGATCGCCAGCCGACGCCGGCTTTAGATCAGGTATATGCCAAGGCGCAGCGCCAGGTCGACGAATCGATCCCGCTGCGGCGGACTCGCCAGCGGCGTCTCGTGCAGAAGGCGCCGGATCAGCAATCCGCGAAGTTCAAGGGGCCAGGCTCAAATAGTGAGCCGTAGCAAGAAATAAGGGGCCACGTTCGCTTTATCCAGCGAAAATCAGGTAAAGAAGTGGGCCTCTTGTTGTCTTTCGGCGCCAGGGGGATCAGCAGACAAAACACGCCTGCCCCTTTGATTTCCACTACGGTATCGAGTCGGGGGCGATCAAGCGTAGCTCGGGAAAGTAGCTGCGATAACGGCGGGCATCCCGGGTGAGCAAGGTCAGCCCGGCAACCTGGGCGTGGGCGCCAATGTAAAAGTCAGGCATCGGGGCGGTTTTGGTCCCGCCTGCACGGCGGTAGGCGACAAAAGCTCGCCCAGCGCGGAATGCCGCCTCCCAGGGAAGGTCGGCGCGCTCCAGCAGCATATCGGAGAGGATCGAGGCGATCTGCGACTCCGAATCGGCATAGCCGGCCAACTCCGCGTAGATGATGGGGTTGATGAACACCGCGCCATCGTTCGAGGCGGAGATGAGCTGGGCAGCCGACCAGGCGTACCATGGGGAGTCCGGGTCCGCCGCATCGATGATGACGTTGGTGTCGATGAGATAACTTCGCATCAGTCCTCACCCCGGGTTTCGCGCATGATTTCATCAGTGGTCATGCCGCAGCCCTTGAAAGCGCCACGCAGGCGCTCAACGAGTTGCTGGCCGCGTGTTCCTCCCTTGGGCATGAGCCGGACAACACCGTCCTTGAACTCGAACTCCACCTCCGTATTCGGCATCAGGCCGGCCTGTTTGCGAATTTCAACAGGAATGGTCACCTGACCTTTGCTGGTGATGCGCATAGTTTTCCCCCTTCTTGCTGTAAGAAGTAAGAATAGCACGGCATTACGTTGGCGACAGCGTCGTGGAACGTCTACCGCCGGAGCATTCGCAGCCCGATCGCGCCGGCCACTGGGATTCGCTCATCGTCGCGGCGGCGCTGGCCGCAGGCTGCGAAATCCTTTACTCCGAGGACATGCGATACGGGCAGGTATTCATTGAGTTAAAGGGGCCAGGCTCGAATAGGGTGCCGTAGCCCTCGATCGGATGGCTCCAACGGGTCAATGGCGACGTCCAACATCCGCGGCGGGAGACTGACAACCGTATGGCCACAAGTCGCTTCGATCTTCTGAATGTCGGCGCAGATGGCGCGGAGCTCGAAATTGAACCTTCGCGCATGTTCAGCGCGACTTCCAAACTTCGTCAGCAGGGGATGAGCCGTATCGCCGCGCCGATGGTCGGGGGATGATTTCGTCGACCGTCCTCACCCTGGCGGTGATTCCGGCGAATGATGCGCTGGTCAAGGGGGGGCGGCTGCGGAACAGGCTTGCGTAGTTCGGGTTACGGACACGGCAATGCCGCGGCAACCATGCCGACCGACTCCAGGCACCCGCCGTATTGTGTTGAACAGGTGGGAGCTGCGTTTGCTGGAGTACGGTTTCTTCTACAACCAAGGCGGTTTCCGGGAATCCAGATCCCTAAATTTCCCTTCCTTGCCGAACACGACTCGAACCGCTTTACCGAATACCATAGATCACTTCCACCCGGCGCATGATCTGGCGGCATTCCGTTGTTCTACAGGCTGGCATTGCTTCCCCTCGACCGGCGCTATAGCGACGCAAAGGATGAATCTGATTCTTGGGAACGCCGTAGGTGCGAAGGAGCTTGGCGACCGCTTCGATACGCCGCTCCGCTATCGCCAGATTATAGGAGGCACTGCCCAGGTCGTCCGTGTAACCGGCCAAGGTCACCACCTGCGCCGGATTAGCCTTCAAGCGCACTGCATGATGCCGCAGTTTGTCCTGCCCCGCCGTATCGATACGGGTTGCGCCCTTGGCGAAGTAAATGCTGTTAGCTTCCTCCAGGTCTGCAGAATCCGTTTCCTTGGTTGAGGGCGCATCCAATGGGGTATCTGGGGCTGAAGAAGCATCAAGCGACTGTTGCGGCATCGGCTCTGAGGGTGAGATGGCCACGGTACTGCATCCGATGAGCATTACGCCATAGAACAGCCGTATCAGGCTGGAGAGCCTGGACACGATCCGAGCAGGCCTCATTTCGGATCCGTCAGCATGTCTGCCAGCGGTATGCTGGCGAAGGCATCGTCTCGACCGGGCAGATGCCGTATCAACTCAAATAGATTGATATACAATGTTTGCAGGGCGACTTCCGGCATGGCGGCAAGCGCTTCGGGAAGGACGCCTTCTGCGGACCCTGGTAGCGCCGCGATGGCCTTCAAACCGTCGGGTGCGAGCTGGAGACCGACCCGGCGCTGATCTTCCTGCTTGCGCGTCTTGATCAGGCATCTTCGGACGACCAGTTTTTCAACCAGTTGACTACAGGTAGACTGGTGTATCCCCAAGCGCGCAGCGAGATCTGTCACGCCAAGCCCTGGGCAGCGATGCACTTCCTGCAGAATCCACATCTGTGAACCGGGAAGCCCACAACGATCTTCCACCTCACGGAAATACTGGCGCATCGTGCCGTAGATTACACGGAATTGTTGTAGAACCGCCAAGTGGACCGGCGGTGTGGCGACCGTCAAAAGAGGTGTCATCGGGCTTGAGGCATTGCTCTCGTCGAGATAGAAAGACTATTATATTCACCATCAATGTAATTTCGATGGATTTTTTGTACCTGCACCTCTGGCGACGGCATAGCGCCAAGGCCACTGGTCACGTTTTTGTTGCCACTCAGAGCACCGATAAGGGTCCGCGACTCGATGTTCAATTCGATCCAGATTTTCGGCATGGCGCTTCTTGGCGGCCTGGGTGCGGGCGAGTTTTCGCGTCGTGCGCTGGCCTTACCACGAACCACCGGCTACGTCGTATTTGGATTGCTGGTCGGCCAGAGCGGACTGGCTTGGATAGTGCCTTATCACGTCGAGTCCAACCAGCTTTTCATCGATCTGGCATTGGGCCTGATTCTGTTCGAATTGGGCTATCAAGTTCCGCTGGTGGCTGTCAGCGAAGGATGGAACCGACTGAAATCGGGGTTATTGATCTCTCTGACCACCGGAGCCACCGTACTACTAGCGCTTCTGGCAATGGACTTCTCCGCCAGCTCCGCAGTGTTTGCGACAGCCCTTTGTCTGGCCACTTCGCCAGCGATCACGATTGCGACCTGCAGCGATGTGGGCGCCAGAGGAGAAAAAACCGGCTTGCTGTTCACCATGGTGGCAATCGATGGATGCATTGCCTTGGTTGTCTCTACCTGGTCAATGCCGCTTCTGGTCGAGGGTGGGGCGATTTACAGCCTTGCCGGTGCCTGGAGGGCGACGCAGGAAGTCGGTGGGGCCGTGATGCTTGGTGGTGCCTGCACTGCGCTCGTCCTGACCGGCGCTCAACTCCTGGGACGGCGTTCCGAACACCAGCACCTGTTGATTCTGGGAACCATCGTCCTGGGCGTTGGAACCGCGATCCACCTCGACATTTCCGCGTTTCTGCCCATGTTGCTATTCGGCTACCTGACGCGCGCCCTGGATCGAAACAAGCAGGTCGTTGCCATTCGGATTGCCAGTGATGCCCGGATTTTTCTCGTCGCCACGTTTGTTCTGGCCGGTGCCGCGCTCGACATTGGGGTTGTCGTGGAGAGCTGGCCGGACGCTGTCCTGGTGATCATCGCGCGCTTCGCCGGGCAACTCGCAGGCGTTCTCTTGAATCGCAATCGCCTCCGCTTGGGAACCGCATCTTCAATCTACCTGTCGATTGGCTTACAGCCAATGTCAAGCATTGCTCTGGTTCTTCTTGCCAACATGCAGACGCTCTACTCCGGGCTTGAGCCACGACTGACGGGCGCCTTGCTGGCGACGATTATTCTCATGCAGTTGTTCGGCCCCTTGGCCACGCAGACGGCGATCAAGGGCTTCGGCGAGGCAACCCATCTGCAATCGGACGACCCGGCAGCAGAGAAACCTGCCTCCCAACAAGGTTCCTGTGGAGACAAATCATGAGCAGACGCCCTTTACGTATCGGTCTCTCCGCGCGCATCTACCATCCAGTGGTCGGCGCCACGGGTTTGCAGTCGAAGTCCTTGCAGTACCTCGAGCAATCGGTGGCGCACTGGGTGATGTCCCGCGACGTGATGGTGTTCATGATTCCCGCGGTCAGTGGCGACGCCATGGTTCATCGCAGCAGCATCCGGCTCTCGGACTACCCGGAGTATCTCGATGGCCTCATTCTCCAGGGCGGTGCCGACATCAGCCCACAAAGCTACGGCGAGGAGCCATCGCACCCCGACTGGGCTGGCGACCGGGTGCGCGACGCCTACGAAATGGAACTTCTGCACGAATTCATGGAAGCCGGCAAGGCGGTTCTTGGCATCTGTCGCGGTGCCCAACTGATCAATGTGGCGCTTGGCGGGACACTCTATCAGGACATCGCGACACAGATCGAAGCGGCAGGCGAGCACGTCCATTCCGACTACGACCAGCACAGCCACGCGGTCGAGTGGGCTGCAAAGTCCGGCCTGGCAAAGCTTTATCCGGGCAAGACCGGCGGGCGGGTGGTGTCGATACATCATCAGGCGATCAGAGCATTGGGTCGGGACCTGCGGGTCGAAGCGCGCAGCACCGGAGACGGCCTGATCGAAGCCATTCGCCTGCAAGGCAGGCCGTATGTTCTTGGCCTGCAGTGGCACCCGGAGTTCCATCCCCCCGGCAGCGAGGATCTGTTGGACTGCACGCCAATCCTCGACGAGTTTCTCGCCTCCGCGCGCGGCCGACTCTGGTGAGCGGGACGAACCCATGCTGAACGGCATTCTGTCGCCGGCACGCACTGCGTGGGAAGGCCTGCAGGAGCGCCTCTTCTTCCTGCCACCCTTCCCGGATGAACTCGATTCACTCGCCTTGTTCAGCATGCTGCTGGTCGTCGGTTTGCTGTTCGGCGAATGGTTGCGCGCCAAACTGGGCTGGCCGAAAGTCATCGGCTACGTCCTGGCAGGAACGTTGTTCGGCCCCTCCGTGCTCGGCTGGATCAGCATTGAGGCACTGGCCCAGATACGGCCAATGGCCGATGCAGCGCTCGGACTCCTGATGCTCGAGATCGGGCGACGCCTCGATCTGCGTTGGCTAGGTGAAAACCGCGATTTGCTGAGAGCCACGCTTGGCGAGATCACCCTGTCCTTCACGGCCATTTTCCTCTTCGCCTGGGGGGTGGTTGGTCTGATGGCGGCATGGGCGGCCGCTGCCGCAGCCGTAACCATGGCCTCGGCGCCGGCGGTTGTCCTGCTGACCGTCGAGGAATCGAACGCGCAGGGGCAGGTCAGCGAACGGATCATCCTGCACACGGCACTGAGCGCGGCCGCGTCATTCGTCGTGTTCGCCGTCGTCGTCGGCATCGTGCATGCGCAATACAGCGACGACTGGCTGAATGCCGTAGCCCATCCGCCATGGGTTGTGGTCGGTTCCGTAATGATCGCCTGGCTGATGGCGCTTCTCGCTCGTCTGGTCGCGGCACTATTGCGGAAGCGCTCCCTGGCGCAGGTCTTCATCCTCGTGGCCACTGCCCTGCTCGCCGTTGGCACCGCCCGCATGCTGGCGGTACCGGTTTTTCTGACGCTCTTCCTGATGGGGGTGATCCTGTCGTTCAGCGATCAGGAAAGAACGTTGAGCTATACCAACCTGCCGGAAGGACACTGGTTTCTGGCGATCATCCTCTTCGTCGTCGTCGGCGCCTCGCTGCCCTGGCAAGACTTCACCTGGCTGATCGGACTGCAGGCGGTTGGCCTGTTGATCGTTCGGGCCGTGGCCAAGGTGGCTGCCCTGGCGTGGGCGGGTGGTGGCCTGGGCGTTGCCAAGCGCGTGCTGGTTGGCATCGGCATTCAGCCGCTATCGGCCACTGCCGTCTTCATGGCCTATGAAATCGCCGGACTCTACCCGGAAATCGGCCGTTCGTCGCTGTCTTTGCCGCTGTTTGCGGCCGCCATCATGGATCTCGCCGGCCCTGCCCTCTGCCGTTTTGCCTTGGTGCGCTCTGGCGAGACCGCGGCGACCGACAACAGCAAGGAAGGAGTGGCATGAGCCAGCCAATCGCCGAATTCAAACAGAGCCAGCCACTGACCCTGGGGGTCGAGCTTGAGTTGCAGCTGGTTTCCGTGCGCGATTTTGACTTGACGCGTGGAGCGACGGATCTTCTCGGCAGCATGGACTACGATGGCCGCTTTGGTGATATCAAGCTTGAAATTACCGAAAGCATGATCGAGGTCAGCACCCTGCCGCGTCCACTCGTCGATGGCATTGCCGCCGATCTGGTCGGCCTCCGACAAGCGCTCGTCAGTCAGTGCGCGCGTAACCATATCGCCGTCTGCGGCGGCGGCACGCACCCCTTCCATCGCTGGACGGAGCGCCGGATTTGTCCGGGTGATCGCTTCGATGAGGTCTACCACCGTTATGGCTACCTGGCCAAGCAGTTCACGGTCTTTGGCCAGCACATTCATGTCGGCTGTACATCCGGTGACGAAGCGATCTGGATGACGCAGGCCCTGGGACCTTATGTGCCGATCTTCATTGCGCTGTCGGCATCGTCCCCGTTCGTCGATGGCGAAGACACCCTGTTCCAGTCCGCCCGTCTGAACGCGGTCTCGGCCTTCCCCCTGAGTGGGCAATGCCCGGCCTTGCGCGACTGGGCAGAGTTCATTGAACACTTTTCCTTTCTGCAGGCCTGTGGCATCGCCCGCAGCATCAAGGACCTTTACTGGGACATTCGTCCCAAACCCGAATTCGGGACCGTGGAAATCCGCGTTTGCGATACGCCACTGACGGTCGAGCGCGCCGCAGCCCTGACGGCCTTGGCGCAAAGCCTGGTACACCATCTCTTGCGAACTCGGCCCGCACTCGACACCCGGCGGCATCTGTATGTTGCCCGCTACAACAAGTTTCAGGCGTGCCGCTATGGTTTCGATGGGCAGATCTCGGATCCGACCGGCCCGCGGCAAGTCCCTCTCCGGCAGATCACCCGTGAACTGCTCGCCATGTTGGTCGAGGATGCCCGCGAACTTGGCTGTTCCGCATGGCTGCAACTGCTCGACGCCTCCCTGGCCGGAGAGATCTCCGATGCCAGCTGGTTGCGCCGGCGTCAGGCCGCCCATGGAAACCTGAACGATGTCGTCCGTGAGGCCACCATGCGCTTTCGCAATAAAGGGAGCACGCACTTTGCCGGGGCTCCACGATGAGGCACTGGCTGACCTTGCTGGCATTGATGGTGCCTTGGGCATGGACACTGCATGCGGCCGAGGAATGTGTCATCGAGCCGGTCACCAGGAGCACCAGGGATCCGGGCGCATGGATCGACCAGGACAACTGGTTGGCACCTGAAAATCTGCGCATCGGCTTGCAGTCATTCGGCCGCTTCATGCCTTCGCTGAAGATCAGGGCGACAGAAACCGCCCAGATGCTCCGCCCGGCTTCCCGACAGCTTGAACTCGACAAACTCAAGGCCCGCGACCCGCTCGATCAGCAACCGCGCGATGTCGGATTCCTGCTGGCCACGCGCTTGTACGCCGATGGCCTGTTGGTGCTGCGCGACGGCAAGGTGGCGAGCGAGCGCTACTGGAATGGGCTGGTAGCGCAGGACCAACGACTGCTGCTTGGCGGAACCCGACCAATCCTCTCCCTGATGGGTGCCATGGCTGTCGCCCAGGGCAAGCTCTCGCCGGACCGGTCGATCATTCGCTACATACCCGCCCTGAGTGGGCAGACGGGGTTGCGAAAGTTGTCGATTCGGCGCCTGCTTGAAGGAGAGAGCAGCTTCGATTGGTCGTCGAACGACGTCAGTGACTGGCTGGCGGCCGGTGGATGGAACACCGGCAACACGGCCGGAGGGATTCGCGCTTGGCTCAACCAACCGGGTCGTTGGGACAGGGACTTTTCCCCAAACCCGCAACTCGGCGAAGTCGGACCTGACAGCGACCTGCTCGTCTGGGCACTCGCGGAAGCCTACCGGGTTCCGCTCACGCGGACCTTTTGCCAGGAACTGTTCGAAAAACTCCGACCCGAGAGTGCAGCCCTCTGGCTCTCCGACTCGCAGGGAACGGAACTGTCCGCTGGATTGGCGCTCTCGCTACGCGATTTTGCCCGTCTGGGGCAACTGCTGATCGACGCGAGGAACAGCAATCGACGCCACAAGGTCCCGAACTGGTTCATCGAAACGCTGACAGCCTCCGCCGGGCTGCGCATAGCGAATTCTCCGGATCTTGCTGGCCTCAGAAAGGGAAGCGAGTACCGCTATGGTTTTGTGCATCTTGGTGGAGCACCGAACCGCATCGCTATTCTGGGTCCCTACGGCAACAGCCTTTACGTTGATTTCGATCGCCGACTGGTGATCGCCATTTTTGCCGCCTATCCGAGAAAACACAGCGCCGGCATGCGGGCGACACTTGAGCAGGTCTGGGATATGCTGGGTTCGGCAACACAGCCCAGCGGCAAACGTTAATGTGAAAGTCGCGTTAGCGACTCACGAATCTCCCCTCCCCACTTGCGGGGGCGAAGGCGGGGTTTCGCGGAGCACTGCTCCGCGCCGCCGNNGCAGCGCGGGCCGTGGGAGGGGTCGGGGGAGAGGGAAACGGTCATGACTTTCATGATCAGGGGAATCTTGCAAAGTCATGACCGTTAGAGCTGGAGGTGAGGCGACACTCGGCGAACGGTCTTCTGGATCATCAGGCGCCTCAGCCAAGGAACAGACATTCACCGATGGTAAGGGGCCACGGGCAGCGGGCAGCGGGCAGCGCTGGATCTTGACGAATTCCTCCTCGCGTGCTGGCTAGACGCCACGACAGATTGGGGAGAGTGAAACGGGCCAGACTCAACAGGTGATGAGCCGCATCGCGGCGCCGATGGTCGGGGGATGATTTCGTCGACCGTCCTCACGCTGGCGGTGATTCGGCGATCTATGCGCTGCTCCAGGAGGGGCGGCTGCGGCACGAGCTTGAGTAATTCTGCTTTGCCACATTGTCTACGACGGGTCGTGCCAGGTGGAGGCCGGGCGCCACGGGGCAGAAGCCCAGGCGGCGCCCGTATTTGATATGCGCCCGACGCGATGCAGCCACGTGCGGACGGGATTCACCTGCGCCATCGATCCAGCTCAGGCCTCGGCCGGCAAACCTTGGTCGACCGGCATTTCCGGCAGCGCCAGCAGCGCCTTGCGAAGCAGATCACGATTGGGACGAACACCACACCCGAAAACCGAGAAAGTCGAAACGGAGGTCCGGAGGGACGCGGAAACGAGCGGCGGAGCGCGCAAAGGCAACCACATCGTTCCAGGAACCACGCGCGCCGCCCGGGCCTTCGTATTCTCTCGAGCGCCGGCAGCACACGTCTGTTTACTGCCGTCAAAGCGCTCGCGCCAGACCGAGCAGGTCCATTCCCAGACGTTGCCCGAGGTGTCGTGGACGCCAAACGCATTGGCAGCAAAACTGCCCACCGGCGCCGACTGGTCATTGTCCCAGGAGCTGCCACAGCCGTGGCAATTGGCCATCACCTCTTCCCTGCCGCTGCTCATGCGGCGCACCTCGTCGCCCCAGGGATAGGCAGTGTGGGTCTTCGCGCGGGCGGCATGTTCCCATTCGGCCTCGGTCGGCAGGCGGCACTTGCGCCCGATCCGCTCGCCGAGCCAACGGGTGTAGTCCGAGGCCGCGTTCCAGTCCACGTTCACCACCGGCCGCTTGCCGCGCCCGCCCTTGGCAGTAGTCGGATAGAGCTCCAGCCGGCGATCTGCGGCCCGCGGCTGCTCCCAGACGTAGTAGTCGAACTGCTCATAGGTCACTTCGTACTTGCCCAGGCTGAAACCGCTGGCGATCTCGACGCGTCTTCCGGGAACTCCGAGGTACATCATGGTCGTTTCCGGAATCCCCTTCACAAATTCCTCGTCCTGCTCTCCGATGTCCACGCTACCCGCAGGGATGTCCACCAGCTCGGGAAGCGGGGCGTATCCCAGGCGATAGCGTTGCTGCATCAGCATCGAGTCGAGCGGCAGGTCGTTGCGGCGCGTCCAGAGGTACGATTCACCGACGAAGCTGAGCAGCAAAGCCAGCAAAGCGACTTGCACGCGCGCATTCCAGCGACTCGCCGCGAGAAAGCGCCCTTCGTCACTACCGCTGACGACGCGCAAGCGCCGATACAGGCCGAGGTCCCGCCAGCCGGCGAGATTGCGCCAGCGAGCGAAGATACCGCCGCTCTTGAGCCACTGCTCGGTCTGGAACCCGAGCTGCTGACGGTGAATGTCGCGGTCGCGGTTGGCCTCGATGTAGTCGTAGAGCGTTGGCCAGTAGCCGATGCGCTTGCCGCTCGTCGCGTCCTTGCCACGGGCGCGGATCAGCGTTTCGTGAATCAGGTCGACATAGCGCTGCTTTCCGACCAGGCTGGTGGTGATCAGCCGCAAGGCGCCTTGCCCGCCAGCGCTCGGGACGCCGGGCTGCCGCTCGCCCGAGAGCAGTTGCAGCACGCGCTCGCCGATCTCGTCACGGCCATTGCCGGCAACCAGGATGGCCTCTTCACGCGTGATTCGCTGGCGCGTGTGGCGGCCTTCGTCGTTGATCCGGGTCAGGCGCAGCAGCAGTTCGAGCGCTGCCTGCCGGCCCTGCGCAACGTCCGCCTCGATCCGTGCCAGCAACTCGTCGGCCTGCGTGCTCAACATGCCGACGATGCCGTTTTGGTCGCGGAAACCTTGGCCGCTGAGGCGATTTCCGTCGCGCCGCTGCCATAGCGTGAATAAAGCGTTCTCGACCAGCGGCAAGGCGCCCATTTCGTCGCGCGCGTCGTCGAGGATCGCGGTGGCGACTTCGCGCACATCGAGGCCGGCGAGAGCGGCCGGCTGCTCGATGACTTCGCGCAGGCCGTTCTCCGAGATCGTCGGCAGAAAGTAGCGCCTGCAGTGGCTGTTGTAGATCGCCCGCAGGCGCGGCAACTGTTCAAAGCGGTCGAGAAAGTCGGCGCGAACGGTACTGATCAGAAACAGCGGACACTCGGGGTCGTGCAGCGCCTGCGCCAGCAAGGCATCGAACTGCTTGCGCGGCGCGTCGCCGGCAAAAGTGAACAGTTCCTCGAACTGGTCGACGATCAACAGAAAGGCCGTCCGTTCCTGCTTGAGATCGCGCAGCCGGCTGGCGAGCGCGCGTTCGTTCCGCTCGAAGCGCTGCTGCAGGCGAAGAACATCTCGTTGCGCCGGCTCGGCGATCAGCGCGTGTTCGAGCACCTCGGCGAGCTTCGCCAGCGGGTCGAGGCCAGGCATCATCGGGCCGAGGAGCCGCCAGTGTTCGAAGCCGGTGCGAGCCCACAGCGCACCGCGCTCGATCATGGGCAGCATGCCGGCATTGACCAAGGACGACTTGCCGGCGCCGCTGTTGCCTTCAATCTGCAGCCAGCGCTGGTAGCCGGCGCCGGCGCTGCCCTGCAGTCGTTCCGGATTAGCTTCGCGCTGGTCGCCGAGGCAGGCAAGTGCCTCCAGCGTCTCCATCCGCCGCCCGAAGAACAAGCGGGCATCGACTCGCGCGAAGGCACGGAGTCCCAGGAAGGGGCAGCCATCGAACGTCTCGCGGTAATCGGGCAGCGTGGCACCGCTCGTGATCGCTGCCAGCAAGGCTTCCGGCAAGGGCTCGTCCGCCGACCAGCGAGCGGCCTGGAACAGGGCGAGAAAAGGCGGCAGGTCGCCGTGCTCGGCGCCTTCGAGGAATAGCGGAAAAATCGGCAACCGTTGCGCGCCATCAGCCGGCGACAGGTGCCGCGACAAGGCGACCTCGACTTCGGCGCCTACCCAGCGCTGCACGCCATCGCGGCCGACCAGCAACACGAAAGCCGAGCAGCCGAGCAGCGCTTTTTGCAGGCTGGTGAGCCAGCGATCGCCGCAGCGGATCGAGTCCTCATCGCGAAAGACCGGAAAACCCGCCTGCTCCAGCGCCGATCGCAGCGCGATGCACGCCACCCGGTCGCTGCGGCTATAGCTGAGAAAGATCTCTCCGGTCGGAAGCGTTGCAGGCGGGGGCATGGAAAAGACGGCGGTCGGTATGGTCCGCGCAGTGTAACGCAATCGAGCGACCGCAAGAGACGACGCGTAAGGCAGCGGGTGCGAACGAAAGTATTGGGCGGGGCGCTTCGGTTTTAAGGTGATTTCCTCATTT
>NZ_JDST02000017.1:0-34547 GCF_000584975.1 Candidatus Accumulibacter cognatus
TTGTTACCTATTTCAGTATATGCCGACAGGTGCCGTCATCTTTGATGCCGAAAGGCGTTGAGCACCGGTCTCCTGGCGTTCTCATGAAAGGAACCTTACTCGTGCCGTCATCTTTGATGCCGAAAGGCGTTGAGCACTATAAGCCGTTGCTGCATTCCAAGCTGCATAGTCGTGCCGTCATCTTTGATGCCGAAAGGCGTTGAGCACCGCAAGCGCTCGCAGGGCACAAAAGCGCGGACATGTGCCGTCATCTTTGATGCCGAAAGGCGTTGAGCACATTCTCCTTACAGGGCGGTCACGCCGGCTTCCAGGCGGTGCCGTGGTGCGCTGGCTGATCGGCAATACTGATGTCAGCGGCGGACAGGAAGTGGCGAACCACATTGGACCAGGCTCTCAATTGATGACACGCCCCAAATGTGGGACAATCCCGTAGGCAGTTTTTCGCAGGCCTTCTGCTGCCCTTTCGAGGAGGAGACGATCAATGGTTGATCACCCGTTCGCCCGGTGTGTGGCGCTACACCTTGCCGGTCTGCTCGTGGCCGACAACGTGCAGGCACGGCAGCCACCGGGCAAGCCTGAAGCCGCCAGATCGGCCAGGACCGCAAGCCGGGAACACCTGGTGCCAGCCGGCCTGCGGTGTCTGCGGCGTTGATTACCGCGTCGTTCCGACAGCGTGACCAGATGAACTTCATGGAATTGCCGGAAAACCTCCCGGTTCCTACGGACGACGGTGCTGCAGCACATCTGCAAGGCTTGTTTCTGCCCGCTCTGGCCCTCCCGGCCACTGACGGCTCGACCGTTTCTTTGAACGAGCTGCATGGGCGTTGGGTGATCTACATCTATCCGATGACCGGCCGGCCCGGACTTCCGTTGCCGGAGGGATGGGACGGAATTCCCGGTGCGCGCGGCTGCACGCCGCAGTCCTGCGGTTTTCGCGACCACCACGCCGAGTTGGCAGCCTTGCACACCGGCGTTTTCGGCCTGAGTGTGCAGAGCACCGAGGTTCAGCGTGAGGCCAGGGAAAGGCTGCATCTACCGTTCCAATTGCTGAGTGACACGGGCCTGCAGCTCAAGCACGCGCTGCGACTGCCCACCTTCAGCGTAACCGGCATGGAATGCTTCAAGCGGCTGACGCTGATCGTGCAGGATGGACAAATCGCGAAGGTCTTCTACCCCGTCTTTCCGCCGGACAGCAACGTCGTCGAGGTCCTCGCCTGGCTACACAATGCAGACGATTGATGCCGGAACGATGACGCTGGAGGATCCGGCAACGCTGGTCCAGGACACCGGATCACATCACTCCTGGTGCCGGGCCAGTTGTCCGAGCAAATCCCGCGTCACCGCTTCGGCTACCCGGATCCCGTCGACGCCGGCCGAGAGGATGCCGCCGGCGTAACCGGCACCTTCGCCCGCCGGATAGAGACCCTTGACGTTCAGGCTCTGGCAATCGTCGCCGCGGGTGATGCGCAGCGGCGAAGAGGTGCGCGTCTCGACGCCGGTGAGTACCGCGTCCGGCATGGCAAAGCCGCGAATCTGGCGGTCGAAGGCGGGTATCGCTTCGCGCAGGGCGGCGATCGCGTAGTCGGGCAAGGCGCTGGCGAGACTGGTCAGACGCACGCCGGGCTGATACGAGGGCAGCACCGTTCCAAGCTGCGTCGACGGGCGGCCAGCAAGAAAATCGCCGACGAGCTGGCCAGGCGCCTCGTAGGTACCGCCGCCGAGCTCGAATGCGTGCGCTTCGAGCTGCCGCTGCAGTGCGATGCCGGCCAGCGGTCCGCCAGGGTAGTCCAGCGGGGTGATGCCGACGACGATGCCGGCGTTGGCGTTGCGCTCGTTGCGCGAATACTGGCTCATGCCGTTGGTGACCACGCCGTTCGCTTCGGAGGTGGCGGCGACCACGGTGCCGCCGGGACACATGCAGAAACTGTAAACGCTGCGGCCGTTGCGGCAATGATGCACCAGCTTGTAGTCGGCGGCACCGAGCAGCGGGTTGCCGGCGTAGGGCCCGAAACGCGCCTGGTCGATCAGTGCTTGCGGGTGTTCGATGCGAAAACCGATCGAGAAGGGCTTGGCCTCCATGAACACGCCGGCGGCGTGCAACATCGCGAAGGTGTCGCGGGCGCTGTGGCCGATCGCCAGGATCATGTGGTCGGTGCGCAGTTCCTCGCCGCTCGCCAGGGTCACGCCACGTACTCGGCCGTGTTCGATGTGCAGGCCGCTGACGCGCTGCTGAAAACGGATCTCGCCGCCGAGCTGTTCGATCTCGCGGCGCATCTGTTCGACCATGCCGACCAGCCGGAAGGTACCGATGTGCGGTTTGCTGAGGTAGAGAATCTCCGCCGGGGCACCGGCCTTGACGAATTCCATCAGCACCTTGCGCCCATAGTGCCGGGGGTCCTTGATCTGGCTGTAGAGCTTGCCGTCGGAAAAGGTGCCGGCGCCGCCTTCGCCGAACTGCACGTTCGACTCGGGGTTGAGCTGCTTCTTCCGCCACAGACCCCAGGTATCCTGGGTGCGCTCGCGCACGGCCTTGCCGCGCTCGAGAACGATCGGCCGGAATCCGCTCTGCGCCAGGATCAGGGCGGCAAAGATGCCGGCCGGACCAAAGCCGACGACGATCGGTCGCGTCGTGAGCTGCGCCGGCGCCCGCCCGACGAAGTGGTAGCGCATGTCCGGCGTCGGCTGCACCTGCCGGTCGGCCGCGAATCGGTCAAGAACCGCGGCGGCGTTGGGCAGCGCCACGTCGACACTGTAGAGAAAGGTCGGCGCACCTGCCTTGCGCGCGTCGCAACTGCGCCGGAAGACGCTGATCTCGCCGAGGTCGGCCTCGGCTATGCCGAGGCGAGCGGCGACCGCGGCCGCCAGCGCCGCCGGCGGATGCTCGATGGGAAGGCGAATGTCGCTGATCCGCAACATGGTCGGTTCCTTCCCGTGCTCCGCAGTAGCGCTCAAGGCTGCTGGCCGTAGCTGGCGAACTTGTCGAGCACCGTCGCCATTTCGGCGGCATCGAGCAGCACCGGTTGACCGAGCTGGCAGGCGCGCCAGTATTGTTCGCAGAGTGTTTCGAGTTCGATGCCGAGGTCGATCGCCTGTTGCAGATCCTTGCCGAGGACCAGCATGCCGTGGTTCGCGAGCAGGCAGGCGCGGCGGTTCACGATCGCCAGCAGGACGGCGTCGGAGAGCGCCTGGGTACCGAAGGTCGCGTAAGCGGCACAGCGAACGCTGTCGCCACCAAAGCGCGCGATCATGTAGTGGAATGGCGGAATATCGCGGCGCAGGCAGGCGATGCTGGTGGCGAACGGCGAATGCGCGTGCAGGATGGCGCCGGCGTCGGCGCGGGCCGCGTAGAGGTCGCGGTGGAAGCGCCACTCGGATGATGGCCGGCGGTGCCCCTGGCAACTACCGTCGCGGTGCATGTGCACGATGTCGGCGGTGAGCAGACTGTCGTAAGCCATGCCGGTCGGTGTGATCAGGAAGTCGCCGCCAGCGCCCGCGCCGCCATCCTCGACACGCACGCTGAGGTTGCCAGCAGTGCCGCGGTTCAGGCCGACGGCCTGCATGCAGCGCGCGCTGTCGATCAGTTGTTGGCGCAGATCAGCCATGCGTTTTCTCCGGGTAGAGCGCGCGCAAGCCGTCGCTGCTTGCCGGGCAGACGCCGCGTTCGCTGATCACGGCGCTGACCAGACTCGCCGGCGTGACGTCGAAAGCCGGGTTGGCAACCGCGGCCTCGGCGGCAAGTTGCCGGAGCTGGGCGGACCGGCCGGCGGCATCGCATCCCTGCAGCAGCCGCAACTCGTCGGCAGCGCGCTCCTCGATCGGAATGTCGGTGCCGTTTGCGCAGGCGAAGTCGATCGTCGATCCCGGCGCGGCCACATAGAACGGGACGCTGGCGGCGCGCGCCGCCAGCGCCTTGAGGTAGGTGCCGATCTTGTTGGCGACGTCGCCGTTGGCGGCGATGCGGTCGGCGCCGACGATCACTGCGTCGATGCTGCCACGTGCCAGCAGCAGGCCGGCAGCGTTGTCGGCGAACAGCGTATGGGGCACGCCGTGCTCGTGAAGTTCCCAGGCGGTCAGCAGGCCCTGGTTGCGCGGGCGCGTCTCGGAAACCCAGACATGGAGGTCGATTCCCTGGTCGAATGCGGCATAGACCGGTGCCAGCGCCGTCCCGTGGTCGACGGTCGCCAGCCAGCCGGCGTTGCAGTGGGTCATGATCTCGATGCGCCCGCGCTCGCCGAGCTGCGCGCGCAGCAATTGCAGGCCGTGCTCGCCGATGCGGCGGCATTGCTGCACATCCTCCTCGGCGATCCTGTCCGCTTCGAGCCACGCCGCCTCGGCACGCAGTGGCGGCGGCAGCGGCGTCAGGCAGGCTTGCAGGCGCGCCAGCGCCCAGTGCAGATTGACCGCCGTCGGCCGCGTGGCCCCGAGCGCCCTGATCGCGGCGAGCAGGGTGGCGTCATCGGCACGAGAGGTGAGCGCCAGCGCGACCCCATAAGCGGCGGTGACCCCGATCAGCGGTGCGCCGCGTACCTGCATGCTGCAGATCGCCTCCACCACGGCTTCCAGGCTGTCCAGTCTCAACACCCGACAGGCCTGCGGCAGTGCCGTCTGGTCGATGATGTCGATGGCACCGGCCTGGGGTACGGGGGTGATCGTTCGCGTGGGTTTGCCCTGGACTTTCATGACCGTCATTCTACCAGCCGACCACGCGCTGCCAATGATCGCGCAGGGCATCGATGCACAGTGCGGGGCAGGGGGGCTGCGGGGGCTGGAGCGCTGAACTCGGCCAGCAGGACCGGTTGCCTGGCGTTTTGCGACGGCGATGTCCTGATCCCCGTGAGTTCAGCAGGATGCTGACCAGGTGCGCCTGCTTCAGGGAATCATCGCCTATAATGTCCGCAGAATATCCACTTTCGCCCCAGCCTCTTTTCCCGCCTGAGGAAGAGGGATGGTTCGTGAGTCGCGCAGGCGGCATGCAAGCGAATTGCTGACGGGATGGCTTGCCGCAGCCAGAGGCCCTGGAACCTGTCTGGCAAGGCGTTGACCGGATCGTCGAGGTCAGCAACAGTCGCCTAGGCTATCCGGTTACTGTTCACCTGCACACCGGGGCGATCGACCATAATCGCGTGACGCGCGGTTTCTCCGCTGGCAGCGGTAATCGCGCACTGGATTGGGAGGGACATTGCCGATGGGTCAGGAGATTGGCAACAACGGTTTCACCGCCGACGACTTTGCACGTTTCAGCCAGCGACTGGCATTGGAGACGCGGCACGCCCAGGATGCCTACGCACGCGGCGACTTCGCCAACACCGATCTGGTGGCAGGTTTCGAACTCGAAGCCTGGCTGATCGACGAGAAACTCTTTCCGGTACCCCGCAATGTCTCATTCCTGGCACGCATGGCCAACCCGCTGGTGGTCCCCGAGTTGTCGCGCTTCAACGTCGAACTCAACGGTACCCCACAGCCACTGGTCGGTCCGGCGCTGTCGCTGCTGGAGAACGAACTCGTTGCCACCTGGCAGGAATGCCTGCGCGTCGCAGCGCTGGAAGATGCGGCCCTGATCGCCATTGGCACGCTGCCGACCATCCGCGAGGCCGATCTGTCGCTGGCCAGCATGTCGCCCTACCGGCGTTACGCGATGCTCAACGAGCAGATTCTGCTGCTTCGTGGCGGCCGGCCGCTGACGCTCGATATTGCCGGCATCGAAAACCTGTCCACGACGCACGCCGACGTGATGCTCGAGGCGGCGACCACCTCTTTTCAGGTACATCTGCAGACACCGGCCAGCGAGGCGGCGCGTACCTACAACGCGTCGCTGATGCTCGCTGCGCCGCTGCTGGCACTGTCCGCCAATTCGCCGTTCCTGTTCGAGCGCGCGCTCTGGTACGAAACGCGGGTGCCACTCTTCGAGCAGGCCGTCGATTGCTGTGACCCCGGACATCCGCAGCATAGGCGGGTGACTTTCGGTTCGGGCTACCTCGGTGCCGACCCGACGGCATGTTTCGCCGAGAATCTGGCGAATTACGCGGTGCTGCTGCCGGTCGAAATCTTGGGCCCGGTCGAATCGTATGCCCACCTGCGGCTGCACAACGGCACCATCTGGCGCTGGAATCGCCTGCTCATCGGCTTTGACGACCAGGGCTTGCCGCACTTGCGCGTCGAACAACGGGTGATGCCCGCCGGGCCCAGCATCATCGACATGATCGCCAATGCGGCCTTTTATTACGGCGCCGTACGAATGCTTGCCAGACAGGACCTTCCGCCCGAATCACAACTGCCTTTCCCCATCGCTCAGGACAATTTCTACCGTGCCGCGCGGGATGGCTTCAACGCGCAACTGAGGTGGCTCAACGGACGGCGCATGCCTGCCTGCGAGTTGCTCGAACAGCTGCTGTTGCCACTGGCGCGCGCCGGTCTGGAGCAGCTCGATCTGGCGGCCGCGGATATCCAGCGCTACCTGGAGGTGATCGCCGGCCGCTTGCGCAGCCGCCGCAACGGTGCTGTCTGGCAACTCGCCCATTACCGGAAACACCATGACTTCTTCCGGCTGACCGCCGATTATCTAGACCACCAGCGCCACCTCATGCCCGTGCAT
This sequence comes from Candidatus Accumulibacter cognatus, assembly GCF_000584975.1. NCBI lineage: Bacteria > Pseudomonadati > Pseudomonadota > Betaproteobacteria > Candidatus Accumulibacter > Candidatus Accumulibacter cognatus. The sequence goes on from NZ_JDST02000017.1 coordinate 6,593, forward strand.
GAATGGCCGATATGAGTGGAGTACTTCATGCTGAGCCGTCGGGCGGCGGTCTTCGGTCGGTATCGCCGGGAATCGCCACGCCGGCAGGTGCTATGATGGCGGGCGCTTGTGCGATCCGGCGACGGGCCGGCTAGCGCAATGCACCCCCGGTCGAACCGGGACGTCCTCAAGCCTCGCCGCTGCCAAGTATTGCGACACGATGAACGTGCTTCAGGAGTGCAGGAGAAAACGCATGAGCTATACGATTCGAACCCGCGACCAGCATCTTGCCGCCGACGGCCTGCCGAAGCGCATACTCGCGCTCGACGGCGGCGGCTTGCGCGGCATTCTCACGCTGGGCATTCTCGAACGCATCGAGCGAATGCTCGCCGAGCGGCATCGCGCTGGCGACGACTTTCGCCTGGCGCACTACTTCGACCTGATCGCCGGCACGTCTACCGGCGCGATCATCGCCGCCGCGCTGGCCAAGGGAATGCGCGTCGCCGAAGTGCTCGCCGAGTACCGTCAGCTCGGCAGCAAGGTTTTCGCGAAGAGCCTGTTCCGCAAAGGCGTGCTGCGCGCCAAATACGAAGCCAGCACGCTGAGCAAAGAGCTGCAGCGCGTCTATGGCGACGACACGACCCTGGGCAGTGATCGCCTGCTGACCGGCCTCGTCGTCGTCACCAAGCGGCTCGACACCGGCAGCCCGTGGCCGCTGATGAACAACCCGCGCGGCCGCTATTTCCACGGCGACGGCAAGGGACGCATCGGCAATGGCGACTACCCGCTGTGGCAGGTCGTTCGCGCCTCGACCGCTGCGCCGTCGTATTTCGACCCTGAAAAGATCACCATCGCTGCTGGCCAGGGCAGTATCGGGCAGGAAGGCCTGTTCGTCGATGGCGGCGTCAGCCCGTACAACAACCCGGCGCTGCAGGCACTGATGGTCGCCACGCTCGACGGCTACCGCATCGGCTGGCCGAGCGGCGCCGACAAGCTGCTGCTCGTCTCGCTCGGCACCGGCCGGCCCGACCCCGCAGTCGCCCAGGCCGGAATCGCCGCCGGACAGGCGATCCAGGCGCTGCTGGCGATGATGGAAGACGTCGCGACGATGCAGCAGACGCTGCTGCAGTGGCTCAGCTCGAGCCCGACCGCACGCACGATCGACCGCGAAGTCGGCGACCTGCGCCACGACCTGCTCGCCGGCGCGCCGCTGCTGACCTATCTGCGCTACGACCTGGAACTGGCCGCCGAACAGGTGCGCGCGCTGGCCCCCGAATTGCGCGACGACCAGCGCGTCGCCTCGCTCAGCGAGATGGACGCGCCGGAGAACATGGAGGTGCTGCACCGGCTCGGAATGCTCGTCGGCGAACGCGACGTCCAGGCGCATGACTTCCCCGCGCACTTCGACCTGCCGGCCGGGTAGTTCCCGGCTCGCTCCGCGCCCACCCCGCGCACCATTCCCTCTACCTCCTGTCACCTGCCTGCCATTTACTGCCGATGAACGCTCCCGCCACCCGCCGCCGCTACCGCCGCCGTGCCGACCAGGCCGTCGCCGCCGTCCAGCTCAACCTCGAAACACCGGGCCTGCACTACCACAAGTGGGGCAACGAACAGTTCGCCAAGCCGGGTGACTGGCTGGTCGACAATGGTGGCGATGTCTACACCATCGACGCCGGAACGTTTGCCCGCACCTACCGGCGCGTCGGCTGCGGCGCGTACGTCAAGAGCACGCCGGTCTGGGCCGAGCAGGCAGCGGCTGCCGGCAGCGTCGCGACTCAGGAAGGCCATACGGCATACGAGGCCGGCGACTGGCTGGTCAGCAACCGCGAGGACGGCGGCGACGCGTACGCGATCAGCGCCGGGAAGTTCGCGCGCCTCTACGAACCCGACGAATAAGCGGCGCCACTGGCGGGGAGGTGTGCGATGCGCTACTTCGTCATTCGCGGCTTCGGCGTCAAGCGCGACGGCTCGGGGAACGAATTCGACTTCGAGCGCACCGACCGCGAGCTGATCGCGCCGGCACTGGCGCTGTGCGACTTCGAGGGCGGCACGACCGGCGAGATTCCCGACTCGGGAAGCATCCACGACGACATGTACCGGCTGATCCTCCAGGCCGACGTCGTCGTCTGCGACATCAGCGTGCATAACGCCAACGTCTTCTACGAGCTCGGCGCGCGGCACGCGCTGCGCAGGAAGCGCACGGTGCTCCTCAAGTGCAGCGAATCGGCCGACCGGACGCCCTTCGATCTCGGCGACTTCCGCTACCTGCCCTACTCGTGCGAGCGCCCGGCCGACGCCGTGCCGGCACTCGTCGCCGCGATCCGCCGCGGCGCAGCGAGCGAACGCGAAACCGACAGCCCGATTTTTCGTGCGCTGCGCGACCTGCCCGAAGCGCCGTCCGACGCCGCCGTGCCGAACGACTTCGTGCAGGAAGTGCAGCGCGCGAAAGTCGCGCGCGACCGCGGCTGGCTCCTGATGCTCGCCGACGAGCTGCGCAACCTGCCTTTCGAGCGCCCCGGCCTGCGCCTGGTCGCCTTCGCCCAGCAGGCGATCGAAGACTTCGAAGCGGCGCGCGACAGCCTCGAACGCCTGCTGCGCCTCGGCGACCGCCAGACCGGCGTGCGCTTCGCGCTGGCCAACATCTACGAGCGCGGCTACCGGCGCAGCGGCAGGCCCGAGCTGATGGATCGCGCCGAACGCGCGCTCGACGACGTCCTGCAGCGCCCCGACCTGCCGGCCAGCGAGCACGCCGAAGCGCTCGCGCTACGCGGGCGCAACCTCAAGACGCTGTGGCGCCAGGGTTTCGAGGGCATCGCCGACACCGGCGAGCGGCGCGCACGCGCGTGCAAGCGCCAACTGCTCGATAGCTGGCAGGCCTACCGCGAGTCGTTCCAGCGCGATCTCAATTCGTTCTACTGCGGCATCGCCTGCCTGCAGGTCGGCCACGCGCTGCTCTCGCTGTCGGGCGAAAGGCGCTGGAAGGCGATGTTCCGCAGCCCGCGCGAAGCGGCGCGGCAGCGCGGCGAGCTGCAGGATGAGCTGCGCACGCTGCGCCACGTCGTCGCCGCGGCGATCGAGCGCGGCCTCGCGCACGGCAGCGAGAGCGACCGCTGCTGGGCGCGCATCAGCCGCGCCGACCTGCGCTTCCTCACCGATGACGAAGCCGGGCTGAACGCCGACCCGTCGATCCTGCTCGACGACTACGAACACGCACTGCTCGGCCTCGAACCGTTCTACCGCGGCGCGGCGATCGGCCAGTTGCAACTGTTCGCCGCGATCGGCCTGCGCGCGGCGATCGCCGAGGCGCTGATCGCCGCACTGCGCCGCGACGAGCCGCCAGCGGCCGCGCCGCCGCACCTCGTGCTCTTCGCCGGCCATCAGATCGACGAAGCCGGCCGCAGGCCGCCGCGCTTCCCGGCGCACGCCGAGCAGACCGCGCGCGAGCTGCTGCGCGAGCGCTTCGTGCGCCTGCGCGAGCAACACGGGCCGCTGCTGCTGCTCGCCTCGGCCGCTCCCGGCGCCGACATCCTGGCACACGAAGTCTGCGCCGAACTCGGCATCCCGACGCTGCTCTGCCTGCCGATGCCGCTCGAAGACGTCTCCGCGCTGGCTTTCGGCAAGCACGACGGCTGGCGCAACCGCCTGCTCGCGCTGGCGCGCCAGCACACCGAAGCGATCCGCGTGCTGCAGGATGGCCCCGAGCTGCCGCACTGGCTCAACGAACGCAAGCCCGAACTCTGGCAGCGCGGAATCCGCTGGATCGTCCGCTCGGCGCAGGCGTCGCGCTGCAACGCGCGCACGCTGCTCGCCCTGTGGGACGGCGACGAGAACGACTCCTCGACCGGTGGCGTCGCCGAAGTCGTGCGCCAGGCACGCGGAACCGGCGCGTTCGCGATCGAGCCGATCGACAGCCGGCAACTGCTCGCGGCGAGCGGCTAACGGTCATGACTTTTCCAGCCCCCCGATCATGAAAGTCATGACCGTTTCCCTCCCCCAATCCCTCTCCCGCGAGGGGAGAGGGGAGGTTCGCGAGTCGCTGACACGACTTTCACATTAAAGCGCAGGACGCAGCCCGCAGGCCTTTCCCCAATCTCAATCCCCGAGCCCCTGACTCCCCACCCATGCCACTCAAACTTTTCGTCAGCCACAGCTCGCGCCTGCGCGACGACGAGACCAGCGACGCGCAGGCGCAGGCGAACTGGCGGTTGCTGCTCGACCTTCCCGGGCAGATGGAGCAGGTCTACAGCTCGCAGGTGGAAGTGCTCGTCGACCACGACGAGCTTCACGCCGGAGACGATTGGGAAACGGTGCTGCATGGTTTGCTCTGGGACTGTGACGCTGCCCTGATCGTGTTTTCGCGCCGCGCCGTCGAGGAATCCGATTGGGTGAAACTCGAAGCGACGGTTCTCGACAGCCGCGCGAGGAACGACCCCGGATTCCACCTGGTCCCCGTTCTGCTCGCCGGCCAGACGACCGTCGCCGACCTCGACCAAGGCTTCTTTGCAGCCCTCCGACTCAAGCGGCTGCAAGCGATTTCCGGAGTCAGCAGCGCGCAGGAGATCGTCGCCCGACTACGGCCGATCCTCGGCGAGCCCGAAACGCTGTTCAGCGGCCAGCCGAGTGCCTACCGGCAGACCTGCACGGCAGTCGAGGCGTGGCTCGCGCGCAACCTCGGCCAGAAAGTCTTGGAAGCGCTCTGGGACAAGCTGTGTCCGGGGTGCCGGCCGTGCGTCGCGCACCCGGATCGCGCGACGCGCTACGCAAGGTCGATTGCCGCGCACCTCCTCGAAGACGGCGAGGACACGCTGCGCCGTACGCAAAAGCTTCTTGACCACCTGCTGAGCGCCGGACACAACGGCAACCACTGCGCCGGCCTGCTCAAGTGCCTGAACGCGCAATGGATCAAGCCGAACGCCGCCGCGTGTCTGACCGAGAAAGACGCCGGCGCCAAAGCCCTGGTACTGAACGGCGCATTCCTGGCTGCCGAGGACCCGGATTTCCCCGAGCGACCCTACTACACGCTGAATCGTTACCTGAAGCGCGCCTGGCCTGAAACGCGCCGCTTCCAGTGGGTTCCAATCGCCCGGATACCTACCGACCGAGAAGTCGCCGACGAAGTTTGCGAGCAACTGCGCGCGCAATTGTGCCGGGGCAGCCGCGCCAACGACGAAGCACTGCGCCGGCGCCTCAGCAGCCTGCGCGCGGACGACTGGCAGATCGTCGTCTTCATCGCTCCGACATTGTGGCCCGACCGCGATGCACGCCTCGTCGACGACCTGCGAACGCTGCACGGCCAGTACCAGGGGCTGCTCGTCGTGCTCGGCATCGACGACGACATGCCTGCCGGCCTGCCCGAGGGAGTCCGCGTGGTCGACCCCGCGCTGAACCTGCTCGTCGAGGAGAAGCAGCACGATTGCGAACTCGACACCTGGGATTTGATCAAGAACAGTTAGCAAGGAAGAACACGAAAGAACACGATGAGCAAACGAGCCTCCTGGGAGCTGGTTCCTCCCGCCGACGCCTGCTTCGCCGGCGACCCGAACCGCAAGATCGATCCCTACCTTTTCTCCGCCGAGGCGGTCACGGCACTGCGGGTCGCTCTGGTGACGCAACGACCATTGCTCGTAGCTGGTCTTCCGGGTTGCGGCAAAACCTGCCTCGCCGAGGCGCTGGCCGCCGAGATCGGCTGGACCTTCCTGTGCGAGACGATCACTTCGCGCACGCGGCTCGAAAAACTTACCGTCGAGATCGATCACCTGAGTCGCCTGCACGACGCGCAACGCGCCGCAGCGACCAACGGTGCGTGCGCGCTGAAAGCCGACGAGGCCTACTATCGCCCCGGAGTCTTCTGGTGGGCCCTCGACCGCGGCAGCGCAAGCAGGCACAACCTCTCAGCAGACGACGCCAGGCAATGCGGCATCTGCGATGCATTCCCGGGAATCGAACGGACGCGCAAAGCGCCGCCACACGGGACCGTGCTGCTGATCGACGAGATCGACAAGGCCGAGCCCGACCTGCCGAACGACCTTCTCGAACCGATCGACCGGCGTCGCTTTCGGCTGCCGAACGGGAAGTACGTGTCGGCGAGCCCGGAGCACGAGTTGCTGACGGTGATCACCACCAACCGCGAACGCGAATTGCCGCAGGCATTCCTGCGCCGTTGCGTCAGCCTCGTTCTCGACGAACCCACCCCGGATCGACTCGTCGCGATTGCGCGCAAGCACTACGCCGACGCCAACCTCGGCCGTGTCGAAGCGCTCGCGGCGAAGATGACCGGGTTCCGCGCCAAGGCCAGGGAGATGGGTCGGCGGCCTCCGGGAACGAGCGAGTTTCTCGACGCCGTACGCGCCAGCGAAAAGTTCGACATCCGGATCAGCGCCGACGATCCCGTGTGGCGGCAGGTCGAGCGCGCCGTGCTACTCAAACCTGGCGAGCCGTAAAGTGCCACGAAGGCAGACAGTGAATCCGCCGCGTAGGGGCGAAATCCATCTCGGCGAGCTGCTCACCGTACTGGCCAAGCTGCAGCCAGGCGATGCGGCAACGGCGCGGGCGATTGCCGCCAGCCTTGGTTTCGGCCTGTCCGCGCCGGACATCGCGACCTCGACCAAGGAGAGCGAGCGCATTTACGATCGTGGCCAGCAGAGCGCTCGGCGCCAGACGAGACGGCTGGCCGAGAAGAAGCCGCCGGGTCTCGCAGCGCCGCCACGATCGCCAGCGCCCGTCGATCTGCCGGCGCAAAAGCTGCGCGCAACACTAAAGGCCATTGATCCGCAATCGCCGACCGCCCTCCCGGAAAAGCCCGCGTGGATCAGTAGCGGCTACCAGCGCCTCGATCTGCGGCGTACCATCCCGTTGCCCCGCGCGAACCTCTTTCCCGCACGTACCGTGCGCGGCGTGTTCACCGCCGCGTTATCGACGCCGCGCGCCGGCGAGCAACTCGACGTCGACGCGCTGCTGCGCCACCTGATCGAGGGCTGCCTGCCGCGTGCGCTGCCTAGACTGCCGGAGGAAACGCTGGCGCGTGGCTGTCAGTTGCTGCTCAATTTCAGCGACAGCATGCTGCCCCTGTGGGAAGACCTGCGCCATCTCTCGCAGCAGTTCGTGGACGTGCTCGGCAGGGAACGCGTGTCCGTATTCGAGTTCGACACGCTGCCCGGCGACGCGCACTGCTGGCCGCCGGAGAGAGACGATCCGGTCCCGTGGCAGCCCGAACCCGGACGCCCGGTTGTCGTCGCCACCGGTTTCGGCGCGCCCGGCCGGCGCGTTCCTCGCTTCGCCGGCGACGGCTGGCACGATTTCGTCGGCCGCTGCGCCAGGCAGGGATCTCCGCTGAACATCCTGATCCCCTGGTCGCCAGCCTGCTGGCCGAGCGACCTCGGGCCGCACGCGCGGCTCGTGCATTGGCACGAGCGGACGAGCGCGGCGATGCTCTCGCGGCGCACCGACCGCGCAGGCGCCTGGCCGCGATGAGCTGGCAGCAGCCGACCCGCTCCGAAATCGACGTCGTCGCCAATGTCCGTCGTCGCACCCCCGAGATCGTACCGCTCGCGCGCGTGCTTGCCGCCGCGACGCGCATCGAACCGCTGCTGTTGCGCAACGCCCGCCGCCACTTCTTTCCGGGCAGTGCCAGCGAGATCGAGTACTTCCTCTGGTTCAGCCCGCTCGTTGCATCGCGCAGCAGCAGCGAGGTCGTTTTCCATGCGGGTGCCGCGCGGCTGCTGCTCCATCGCCTGTGGCGGCACGAGCGGGAACGCTTCGACGAAGTCGTCGAGTTCGTCCGCGCACAGACGCGACATTGGCATCCCGAGGATCGCCTCGAACAGGATCTGCGTCTCGCCGCGCTCCGGGGAGACCGTGACGAACTGCGCAGCGGTGTCGAAGACATGCTCAAACGCCTCTACGAAGAGAGCGACGAGCCGGCGCGCATCCGGCTCGCGCGCTGGGGCGCGCGAGCGCTGGCAACGATAGGCGCTGCCGACGCCGGATTCGACGCGGCACGACTGCTTACGCGTTTCGCCGCGGTCAGCCTGGGCAGCATGACTCCACTTCCCGCCGGCTGCGCGCCCGAACGGCTCCCCGGCTGGCTTGCCGAGAGGCTCCCCGTTTCGCTTCGCCCCGCGCGCTTGTCGGTCGAAGCCCGCTACGACCCAGCCACGCGTGCGCAAGTGCTGCACTTCGTCGCGCCCGGCGAACAGGACGACGCGATCGACTTGCCGACGCCCTTGCCGGCGACGCTGCACATCGCGGCGGACGGCCAGCAAGGAGGCTGGTACGTGGTCCGGAGTGGCACCCGCGTGCAACTGGCGCCAGCAAGCCGGCGAATCGCCCTGGCCACGATCACCGACCAGCGCTACGAACTCCTCGTCGACCTGCCACCGGGCGAAGAGCCGAGCAACGCGGCACGAATCGTGCTCAGTCATCTGCCCGAAGACGCGGAACAGGCCCGCGCAGTCGCCCGTTGGCTCGGTACGCGCGGACACCTGGTGCAGTTGCAGCCGGAAGCGACCACGGCAGGGGAGGGCGAATCGACGAGCGGCGGGTCATCCGGCCAGCCCATCCACCTGCTGCGCCTATGGACCAGTGCCGCGCGCCACCGCCTGCAGGAATCGCGGGGCGAACTGCCGCTGGCAGATACGCGCAGCGCGCTGCTGCGCGTCGACCCCGCGGTCGAACTGCCGCAGGCCGGCTACGGTGCCGGGACGGTGCTCGACGTGCGCGGCTGGCGGGACGGGCAGCCATCAGAGGAAACCGGCGACTTCCTGCGCCAGCTCGCCGCGTGGCTTGCGGGCGAAACGCCGCAGCCGGTTGACGAGCGTGATCCTTCAGTGGGCGAAGCCGAGCGCCTGCTTGCCGAACTCGAAAACCCGCGGACGCCGCCGCCGCGGCGGCTCGCCATCGGCGACCGCCTCGCCGAAATCGGCGATCCGCGCCGGGGCGTCGGCGTGCGCGAATTCGTCGTCGACGAGGAATCCGCCGCAGAGCCGCCGCTCAGCGACGAAGCCAGCGCGCTGCTTGCCGAACTCGAAAACCCGCAGACGCCGCCACCGCGGCGACTCGAAATCGGCGACCGGCTTGCCGGAATCGGCGATCCGCGCCGGGGCGTCGGTCTCGACGCGCGCGGCCTGCCCGAGATCGACTGGGTCGACGTCCCCGGTGGGGAATTCGTCTATCAGCAAGGCGAGAAGCGCAAGCTGCCGGCTTTCCGGATCGCGCGCTACCCGCTGACCAACGCGCAGTACCAGGCGTTCGTGGACGCTGGCGGCTACCGCGAAGAGCGCTGGTGGCGGGACTTGCGGCGGCCAAAACCGGAACCCTCGCGCTGGCCGCAGGGCAACCGGCCGCGGACGAACGTCGACTGGTACGAAGCCGTCGCTTTCACGCGCTGGCTGAGCGCGCAACTGGGCTACGAGGGGCGCTTGCCGACCGAGGAGGAATGGGAGCGCGCGGCAGGCGGGCGCGAGGGGCGCGAATACCCATGGAGCGCGGAGTACAAGCGCGGCTTGGCGAACATCGATGAAACCGCCAGATATGGCTTCGGGGAGAAGGTTGGCGAGTGGTCCCTGGAGCAGACGACCGCCGTCGGCGTCTATCCACACGGCGCGTCGCCCGAGGGTGTCCTCGACCTGTCGGGAAACGTCTGGGAGTGGTGCCTCAACCAGTACGACCAACCAGAGAGGATCCAGCCGGACACGAGCGGTCAGTCGCGGGTGCTGCGCGGCGGCTCCTGGCACCTCAATGCGGCCTACGCGCGCGCGTCGCGGCGCTACGGGTACCCCCCTGGCGACCGGAACGGCAACGTCGGTTTCCGTTTGGTTTCGTCTGCCCCCATCGTTTGACCCGCTGTTCGCTGCCGACCGCCGCTGCGCGGCGGTCGCGATTTTTTAGAAAACGAAGGGTTCGAGCACATGGCTGCGCAATCCCCAGGAATCGGCGTAGCGAACGTGGTTGATCCAACCCTGGACGCTGGCGTCGAACTTGGCGAAGCTGATTTCGACGCGCTGCCACGCCGCGTAACGCCCGTGCAGGCTACGCGTCGCCTGCACGACCTTGCGTGCCTTGACGCGACGGTGCGTCGGGTAGACGACGAAGCCGAGCCACGGAACGCCGTGCGCCACGGCTTGTACCTGCGCGCTGCCTTCGTGGAATTGCAGGCGCAGCGCGCCGAGGCGATCGCGCACGGCTTCCTTCCAGCGCCACAGCGTAGGCTTGTCGGTCGCGAACAGCGCGAAGTCATCGACGTAGCGCAGATACGCGCGACAGCCGAGTTCGTCGCGGACGAAGAGATCGAAGGGATGCAGGTAGACACGGCACGAGGCGATCCTCGAAGGCAGCGGCCCCGTACGAGGCGCGCTTGCCGCGCGCCGCCTGTCGCCACGCCTGCATCAGGTTCGAAAAGGCGACGACCTTGGCAAAATCAGAGGAGAATTCCTGGCCCATGCACGACGAACTCATCATCCTGACCCGCTGCTTCGATCTGCTCGCGTGGCTCGTCCCGAAGAGCGAAACGTTCCCGAAGGTACACCGCCACACCATCGTGCAGCGCCTCAGGAGCTGCTGTTTCGCGCGCGCAAGGCGACCAGAACGACACGCCGGCAGTGCCTGCAGGAAGCCGACGCGCGGCTCGACGAGTTGCGCCTGTACCTGCGGCTGGCACACCACTGGCACTGGCTGAACGACGGCCAGTACGAGCATGTCGGCCGGCAGGTCGCGGAACTCGGCCGGCTGCTCGGCGGCTGGACGAAATACGAAGCGGAGAAACGAGGCACCCCAGGATAGAAATCCCGGGGCGCCCCGCGCTTTGCCATGCGCCCGACGCTTGAGGCGTGCGGACGGGATGCACCCGCGCCATTAAAGCCCCGCCGTCGCGTACCGCAAACCGTGGTCGGCGGTCCCGGCGAACCTGGCGGAAGCGGCAATGTGGGCAGACGACACCAAACGGAAACCGACGTTGTCATTCCGGTTGTCAGGGTGGTTCCTGTTGCGCTGCGACGCGCGCGCGTTGGCCGCATTGTTGTTCCAGGAGCCGCCGCGCAGCACCCGCGTCTGATTCCGGGGCACCCCGCTGGACGAGCCAGCGGGACCGATTATCGCAGCTCGCAAGCGCCGGTCGGCAGCGAACAGCGGGTCAAATGATGGGGGCAGACGACACCAAACGGAAACCGACGTCGTTGACCCGGTAGTCGGGGTGGTTCCTGTCGCGCCGCGACGCGCGCGCGAGGGCCGCAAGGTAGTCCCAGGAGCCACCTCGCAGCACCCGCGACTGACCGCTTGTATCCGGCTGGATCGTCTCCGGCTGGTCGTACTGGTTGAGACACCACTCCCAGACGTTTCCCGACAGGTCGAGGACACCCTCGGGCGACGCGCCGTGTGGATAGACACCGACGGCGGCGGTCTGGCCCAGGTACCACCCGCCGACCTTCTCGCTTCCCCATCTGGCGGTTTCGTCGATGTTCGCCTGTCCGCTCTCGTACTCCACCCCCCACGGGTACTCGCGCCCTTCGGGCCCGCCTGCCGCACGCTCCCATTCCTCCTCGGTCGGCAAGCGCACCTCGTAGCGGAGCTGGGCGCTCAGCCAGCGCGCGAAGGCGACAGCTTCGTACCAGTCGACGTTCGTCCGCGGGCGATTGCCCTGCGGCCAGCGCGAGGGTTGCGGTTCCGGCCGCTGCAAGTCCTGCCACCAGCGCTCTTCGCGGTAGCCGCCGGCGTCCACGAAGGTCTGGTACTGGACGTTGGTGATCGGGTAGCGCGCGATCCGGAACGTGCCGAGCGTGCGCCGCTGGCGCTGCTGGTAGCGGAACTCGCCGCCCGGGATGTCGACCCAGTCGAGGTCGGGCAAGACGATCGTTCGCCGCGCCGGGTGGGTGGAAGTCTGCGTATGCTCATCCGGCGCGTGCGCCGGGGCCGGGGAGTTCGCTGGAGGAGTCGCCATGATTGCGGGGCAAGAACGGGCAAGATTTTCGGGAGGGTCGCCGGGGTTGTTGCATTGGCGATCCGGTTTTCCGTCGTCACAGGCCACTTCCTTCGTCATCGACCGGAGGCACGAGGCCTGACCCGGCAAGCGCTGCGGGAGGTTCGCCGGGGTCGTGCCGGATCGGCAGCGGCCGGCTGCGGACTCCGCTGGCGAGCAGCCCATCGTCGCCGACACCCACCCTCTCGCGGCTGGTCACGACGATTCCCGCGCCGCCTCCGCGGCAGGGTGATGGTCGGAGCAACAGCGTCGCGCACATGCTGGAAAAGAATCCGGGAGCGATTCGGAAGACGGAACCTAATGATAGAGGCACGCCGTCGTTGCGGGAAGCACGACGGCGGCAGCCGGTTTTCACGGGCAGGCGCCAGCCGCGCCTCGCGGAGCACTGCTGTGCCCCACCGCAGCCGTAGGTCGGGCCGAGCCGTAGAGCCGTAGGTTGGGCTGAGCCCGCGAAGCCCAACAGCCCAAACGAAGAGCGCCGTAGGTTGGGCTGAGCTTCGCGAAGCCCAACACCCCCAACCCCACCCCATACTCCACAGATCAACTTCGCCCCCAATCCGCGGCGACGATGCCCCGTTCGATGTACGCATGCAGCGTCGAGTGCGGCCAGTCGGTCGGCTGCTTCACCCAGCCGTGCCTGACCGGATTGTAGTGGATGTAGTCGATATGGCGCTCGAGGTCGATTTCGTCACGGATCTGGTGTTCCCAGTATCGGCGTTGCCAGATGCCGCGTTCGCGCTTGCTTTGCCGGCTGGGGCTGATGGTTTCGCTCCTGGGCAGGCTACGCGAAAAACCCGCCTTGATCAGCGACCAGCGGAGAGCGAAGTTGGCATCCTCCGCGGGAAGGCGCCAGATCGCATGCAGATGTTCCGGGAGAACGACCATGGCCAGGAGTTTGAACGGGTGCGCTTCCCGAACCGTGGTCATCGCCGTGCGTAGCGCTTCGAGGTGGCGGACCAGGGTATCGGAGTCCCGGTCGGCGAGGTTGACGGTGAAGAAGCAGGTTCCGCCCGGAGTTTGCGCGCGGCGATAGTCCATGGGGCTGTCCTCGAGGTGTGGGGTGGGGTAGGGTGTTGGGCTTCGTTCCTCAGCCCAACCTACGGCTGGCACAAGGGTACCATCTGTCGCCTGTTCATCGGCCTTGACGACAACGGGTTGGCGCACTGGCGCGTTGAACAACGGGCGATGCCCGCCGGGCCCGGCATCATCGACATGCTCGCCAATGCGGCCTTATATTTCGGCGCCCTACGAATGCTTGCAAGACAGGATCTTCCGCCCGCATCACCACTCTTCCGGCTGCCCGCCGATTCTCTCAACCACCAGCGCCACCTGATGCCCGTGCATCAGTGGCCGATATGAGTGCATCATGCTGACCGTCCTCGACACCCTGCCCGAACGTTTTCTTGACACCCCTGCCCGCGAACTGCATCGCATCCTGCCCGGACCGACACTGATCCACCTGCCGGGACGCCGCTCGACGCCGCTGTTCGTCTCGGTGCTGCTGCACGGCAACGAAGACAGTGGCGTCGTCGCGCTGCAGAGTGTTCTGCGCGACTACGCCGGACGGCGGCTGCCACGGGCACTGTCGATTCTGATCGGCAACGTCACTGCCGCGCGGGTGGGAATGCGCCGGCTCGACCAGCAACCCGACTACAATCGCGTCTGGCCCGGGGCGATTGCCCACACGGATTCGCCCGAGCACGCCACGATGAGCGAGGTGCATCGCCTGATGCAGGCGCGCGGCCTGTTCGCCAGCATCGACATTCACAACAACACCGGTCTCAATCCGCATTACTGCGTGGTCAATCAGGTCGACCAGACGGTCCTGCACCTGGCCTTGCTGTTTTCCCGCACCGTCGTCTGCTTCCGTGGCCTTGCAGGGACACAGACGATGGCGTTTTCGCCCCTTTGTCCGGCCCTGACCATCGAGTGCGGCAAGCCCGGAATCGCCGCCAACGAGGCGCACGCGGCCCGTTTCGTCGAAGCCTGCCTGCATCTTGCACAGTTCCCGTCACACGACGTGCACGAGCACGACATCGATCTCTACCATACGGTCGCGACGGTGCGGGTGCCGAGCACGGCATCGTTCGGCTTTGGCAAAGCGCAAGCCGACATTGATTTCGATCCCCAGCTCGACCACATGAACTTCCGGCAACTCGATCCCGGCACGGTCTTCGGGCGAACGCGCCTGCCCCTGCCGGTCGAGGTTCGCGACGAGGGCGGCCGCGACGTGACGGCGGAATTCTTCGATTGCCGCAGGGGGACGATCCGCTTGCGGCGCGCGGCCATGCCGGCGATGCTGACCCTCGATGAGCGGGTCGTTCGCCAGGACTGTCTGTGCTACCTGATGGAACGAATGCCTTTTCCTCGCCGCGAACGCGCTGCTCGTGCGTTGTGCGCCGACCAGCTTCTATAGATTAGGCCTGCATCATGATGATCCGTCATGACCGTGGTCACTGATTTCCCGCAGCAGTCGTTCGATCCTGGCCATGTCCCGATGCTGGAGTCCCCTGGCCCGAAATACCTTGAAGTCCGAGAGGACGGCTTCGGCGAAGGTCTTGCCTTCGGGCAGCTTCTTGTCCTTGTTTTCCGTATAGATGGCCAGAGCCTGCGCTGTGTGGTTGTCGAACAGATAGCCATGCGCAAGATTGATCCGTATCCAGAGCTGCTGCGGGTCGGCCTCCAGGCCGCGACTGGCGCTGGCAATGGCCTCCCGTGGCTGCCGGGCAATCAGTTCGATCCAGGCGAGATTTCCTTCCGCTCTGGCCCAGCCTGCCCGGTAAGCCACCTGCTGGGGAAATTCGCGGGTCAGGCGGGCAAAGATCCCGGCGGCTTTCAGGATCGGCACCCGCGCTTCGGCCGAATCACCGCCGCGGCCACCGAGCAGGATGCCAAGATTGTTGTAGCTCTCCGCCAGGTAGCTCCGATATTCGGGCACTTCTGGATGGTCCCGCGTCAGCCCTTCCTGCAGGTCCAGGGCTTTCTGGTAGGCCGCGCGCGCCGCCTTCGCATCGCCGCTTTCGTTGAGCAGGAGGCCCAGGTTGTTGTAGCTCATCGCCAGCTTGTGCTGGTATTCGACTACCTCGGGATGGTCTCGCGCCAGTCGTTCCCGCAGATCCAGGGCTTTCTGGTAGGCCACCCGCGCCGCCGCCGCATCGCCGCTGTCGCTGAGCAGAACGCCTAGACTGCTGTAGCTCATCGCCAGGTTGTTCTGATACTCCGGCACGCCGGGATGGTTCCGCACCAGCCGTTCCTGCAGGTCCAGGGCATTCTGGTAGGCCGCGCGCGCGCCCGCCGCATCGCCACCGTCGCTGAGCAGAATTCCCAGGTTGTGCTCGCTCAAGGCCCGTCTGCTCTGGTACGCCGGCACCTCGGGATGGTCTCGGGCCAGCCGTTCCAGCAGGTCCAGGGCATTCTGGTAGGCTGTCCGTGCCGCCGCGGCATCACCGCCGTCGCCGAGCAGGAGACCGAGGTTGTTGTAGCTCCTCGCCAGATAGCTCTGATGCTCCGGTATCTCGGGATGGTCGCGGGCCAGCACCGCAAAGTCGGCGATGGCCTGGCGATAAGCGGCTTCGGCCTGGCGATGGTCGCCCAACAGGTTCCGGATTTTTGCCGTCCGGAAAGTGGCCGCCGCCAGTTCCGCCCGCATCTGCGGATCTTCCGCTCGCTGGTTGGCGAGGTCCTGGTAGAAATTCAGCGCCTTTTCCAGGAGCTGCCGGCGCAGGGGCTCCGATCCACGCTGGTTGAGCAGGGTCGATTCGCTGACCTGGGTGAAGAAGTGGTCCACGGCTTCGTTGGCCCGTCTGAAGTTGGCCTCGGCCTGGACCTTCTGGCGTTTCGCTTCCTGCCACTGGACGAAACTGAACACGCCGAAGGCCATGACGACGGTGAAGACGGTGGCGACCGCCAGGAAACGCAGGCGTTTGTGTTGCCGTGCCCGGCGCTTGCTGAATTCCACCAGTTCGGCCAGTTCGCCACGCAGGGCCAGGCGGTTTTCAAACGGCGGGAGCGTGGCCAGCAGATCGGTTTCCAGCAGCCGCCCATGCCTCTGGTATTCGAGCAGCCGGTTTTCCAGGGTCTGGCGCAGGTCCACCAGGTCCTGTTCCAGGCCGCTCATCCACTGGCGGATCTGCCGGGCGAGGGCGTCGTGACGCAGTTCGTACCAGTGCTGGTCCGGGTCTTCGCGGACCAGACGGTCGCCGATCAGGCGTTGCAAGGACTCGTCGACCTGGGCATCGCTGAGTTCCGGGCCGAACTGCCGGGCCCGGATGGCGATATTCTGGCGGTTCCCGAACTGGCGGGTTCCCTCGGCGGTCACCAGGGCTTTGAGAATCTGGCGGGCAAGCTCGCTGCCTTCCCCATAACTCTGGACACGCTCTTCGAGAAAGCGGCCCAGGATGGTCTGAATCTGGCCCAATTCCCGGTAAGCGTCGAGCGTCAGGCGGGGATGTTCCGGGGTTTCGAGCAGCGCCTTGCGATAGAGCGAATCGAAAACCACCTGGAAAATCGGCAATTCCACTTCGCTGCCACCGCCGCTCAGGTCGGTGAGGATGTGCGGCACCAGGCCCTGTTCAAGGGCCACGCCGCAGACCTCACAAGGGCCGACGATCGCGGCTTCGGCGTCGCTTCTGGCCAGATGGCGAATCCATAAGCGGTTGTGGAACAGGCCTGGCCAATAGGGTTCCAGTTCGCTCGCCCGCGCCAGATATTCTTCGCGCAGGCCGATCACCAGGCGGCAGTTCCCTTCCTGTTCCAGCCAGCCCTGCACCGTACGGGCGAAGGCCTGGCGCACACTGGCGGGCTGAAACAGGAAGAATTCCTCGAACTGATCGAATACCAGGACCAGGATCTTGTTCTTTTGCTCGATGACCGCGCGCAGCAGGGCGTCGAGATCCCGTTCCAGCGCGTTCCCCAACACCCGCTGCAGGGCCCGCCGCACGGCCTCGAACGGGTCCTGTGCGGTGCGCACCGTGACGAACAGCGCCTCTTCGGCGGGGATTTCGCTGCGCAGGCCGCATTCGATCAGCGAGGTCTTGCCGGTCCCCGATTCTCCATACACCAGCAGTACCCGGCTGCGATAGAAGCGGGCATACAAATCGCGGATTTCGTTGTCGCGCCCGAAAAAGAGGCTGCGGTCCCCGACCCCGTAGGCATCGAGAAACTTGAAGGGGGAACGATGCTGGTCCCTGGCCGCCCCGACATCGGCAAACAGGATATCCAGGCTTTCAGGGTCATCCATGGCGATTCCTCAGACCAGCGCCGGCGGGATGGTTGCGGTGTCGCCAAACATCTGCAACAGAATGGTCAGTTCCTCGGCCAGATTGGCGGCCCTTTCGGACTCGCTGCCCCGAAAATTCCCGCCATGCTTGCAGGCCGTGTAATCGGCCTGGTCGGGGTTCTTCATCCCGTTGTAGAAGAAAATGTCGGGCGCCTTGCCGGCCTTCGCTTCATACACCAGTAGCGGGTCCAGGTTGAGATGGCGGCCGCTTTCCCGATGGCTGAGGATCACGGCATGAGAATCGAGGGGGATGGCCTGGTTGTGGCGGTCGCCTTCGAAATCGCCCGAATTGCCAATCAGCCTCATCAGGCGGTGGCGGAAGACGGGCTCGTGCCGGCGGCGTTTCTCGACGTCGATTTCGCTGATGAAGGTCAATTCATAATCCAGCAGAAACTCCAGCGCTTCCAGCACGCTTTCCAGGAGTTCCTGGGCGCGGCCGCACAGTTCCTGGAATTCGTGCGCGTGCATGACCTTGATTTTGTCGTGGCTGAGTCCGTTGCGCAAGGTGAGCAGTTCGCCGAGCGCCTTCAGCGCCCGGCTGTCGGCCGGTGGGGGATCGAAAAAGAAGCGTCCCATTTCCGGGATCAGAACCGTTGCCTGGGGTTCGGTCAGCAGCCAGCGCAGACTTTCCCGAGCCAGGTGCAGCCAGGTTCCCCAGGCGATGCGTTCGAAGCGCGGCTTGAAATCCGCGCGCAGCGCGTGCGGCGGAACGCGCCTGGCCGTTTCGGCAAAGTCCCGCGCCTGGCACAGGTTCACGACTCCGAGAAAACGCGTGATGGCTTCGCCGGTGCTCAACAGATAGCGCAGCCGGTTCGGGCCGGGGTCCAGACATTCGTCGGTACGCAATTTGACGAACATGGCCGCCACGGGATACGGGAACCCGTTGATGACTTCGCGAGCATAGCGGTCTTTCATCGAAGCACCCTAGCCACAAGACGATGGTCGAGAGAATATAGGTGAGGCGCTGGGTTTCCAGCGTGCTGGCGGTACGGAGGGCATCTTCCAGTTGCGAAACGTGGGGTGCAGGTTCTTGATGGTATCACCAACGCACCAGCGGGTTTTCAGTGCGGCGCGGAAGGCACGCACGTCGGCCCATCGCGAGCCAAGGTGATGGTCCTGGGTTTTGAGCAATCCACGGTTGGCTGGATCAGAATGCGGATGGCCCGTTTCCGTGCAATCCGTGGTTGGAAAATGTCATGGTACATACGGCGTGGCAGCCAGGTCGACGGTGGGCCAAAATGGCTGGATGGCAATTTTCAGCCAGGAGCGGATGGTGGAGATTCTTCTCCAAAGCCAACGCTGACCCTGAGCGATCAACCATAACCGGTCAGTCGGCTAAAGGGATGTCAATTTCCGCTCCTGACCGAGCGGTATGCTCCGGAAAGCAGTCGGCAGGTGTAGGATGGTGCCGGTCGGGAACCGGCCAGGAAACGACCAGGAAACGACCTTCATGCCACCGTGTCGACGGTCGGCTGCTCGGCCGAAGCACCCTAATGATGCCCGCTTTGATATTGTCTGCAATCGGCATAAAGCCGTTCTGCAGAGTTCCATTCCAATTTGCATAATGGCAGGATGTTTCAAATTGTCCCAATAAAAAGCAGACAATAAAGGACTTAACGCTGATGGCAAGCAACAACGGTAAAGACAAATCCCTCGAATCCTGGATCTGGGACGCCGCCTGCTCCATCCGTGGCGCCAAGGACGCGCCGAAGTACAAGGACTACATCCTCCCGCTCATCTTCACCAAGCGCCTTTGCGACGTCTTTGATGACGAACTGAACCGCATCGCCAAGGAAGTCGGCTCGCGCAAGAAGGCCTTCCAGCTCGCCAAGGCCGACCACAAGCTGGTCCGCTTCTATCTGCCCCTGCTGCCGGACGATCCCGAGCAGCCGGTCTGGTCCGTCATCCGCAAGCTCTCCGACAGGATCGGCGAAGGCGTCACCACCCACATGCGCGCCATCGCCCGGGAAAACCCGCTCCTGCAGGGCATCATCGACCGCGTCGACTTCAACGCCACCACCCACGGCCAGCGCGACCTCGACGACGATCGCCTCTCCAACCTCATCGAGGCCATCAGCACCAAGCGCCTCGGGCTCGACGACGTCGAGGCCGACATCATCGGCAAGAGCTACGAATACCTGATCCGCAAGTTCGCCGAAGGCGGCGGCCAGAGCGCCGGCGAGTTCTACACCCCGCCCGAGGTCGGCACCATCATGTCCCGCGTGCTCCAGCCCGAGCCCGGCATGGAAATCTACGACCCCACCTGCGGCTCCGGCGGCCTGCTGGTGAAATGCGAGATTGCCATGGAGGAAAGCGCCAAGGGCAAGATGCGCACCGTCGCCCCGCTGAAACTGTACGGCCAGGAATTCACCCCCGAGACCTGGGCCATGGCCAACATGAACATGATCATCCACGACATGGAGGGTCAGATCGAGATCGGCGACACCTTCAAGAACCCCAAATTCCGCAGCAAAGGCAAGCTCCGCAGCTTCGACCGCGTCGTCGCCAATCCCATGTGGAACCAGGACTGGTTCACCGAGGCCGACTACGACAACGACGAACTCGACCGCTTTCCCTCCGGGGCCGGCTTTCCCGGCAAGTCGTCCGCCGACTGGGGCTGGGTGCAGCACATCCACGCCAGCATGAACGCCACCGGCCGCGCCGCCGTCGTCCTCGACACCGGCGCCGCCTCGCGCGGATCGGGCAATGCCGGCACCAACAAGGAAAAGACCGTCCGCCAGTGGTTCGTCGACCACGACCTCATCGAGAGCGTCCTCTACCTGCCCGAAAACCTGTTCTACAACACCACCGCCCCGGGCATCGTGCTGTTTCTCAACAAGGCCAAGCCGCAGGCGCGCCAGGGCAAGGTCTTGCTCGTCAATGCGTCCCAGGTCTTCGAAAAGGGAGACCCCAAGAACTTCATCCCCGAAGCCGGCATCCAGCGCATCGCCGACACCCTCATCGGCTGGACCGAAGCGGAAAAACTCAGCCGCAGCGTCGACCACGCCGAGCTGAAGAAGAACGACTACAACATCTCCCCCAGCCGCTACATCCACACCTCGGACGCCGAAACCTACCGGCCCATTGCGGAGATCGTCGGGGAACTGGCGGTGATCGAGGCCGAGGCGCGGGAAGCCGACGCGGCCCTGAGAAAGATCCTCAAAGAGCTGGGGGTCTAACCGCAGATGACGCAGATGAACGCAGATTTACAGAAAGACCCGGAAACCTACGCCATCATCGGCGCGGCGATGGAAGTTCATCGTGTGCTTGGAAACGGCTTTCTGGAAGGGGTGTATCAGGATGCGTTGGAGATCGAATTCAAGCAGCGGAACATCCCCTTTCGTAGAGAGCAGTCTGTGCCGGTGCTCTATAAGGCATTCACCCTTGGCACTCCCTATCGCGCTGATTTCGTCTGCCACGGCTCAATCATCGTTGAACTCAAGGCGATTAACGCACTGACCAACAGCGAATCTGCACAAGTTTTGCACTACCTCAAAGCGACCGGCTTTGAACGGGCACTCCTGATCAATTTCGGAACGCCCCGCCTGGACTACAAACGCTTCATCCAATCAAGAAACCATCTGCGCCCATCTGCGCCATCTGCGGTTGACCTTCAAGAAGGAGGCAACGCATGAAAAAGAAACCAGACCACAAGGAAACCTCCCTCACGCGTTCCTCCGCGGCGGAATACCTCACCTTCATCACCGCCAAGGGCGAAGGCGGCGTCGAGGCGATCTACGCGGATGAAGACGTCTGGCTCAGCCAGAAAATGATGGCGGTCCTTTATGACGTGGATGTCCGGACGATCAACTACCACCTGCGGAAAGTATTCAAAGACAGTGAGTTGGCGGAAGAATCAGTTATCCGAAAATTTCGGATAACTGCCGCCGATGGCAAGAACTACGACACCGGCCACTACAACCTCTCCGCCATCATCGCCGTCGGCTACAAGGTCAACTCCGAGCGGGCCGTCCAATTCCGCAAATGGGCGACCACCGTGGTCAAGGAATTCACCGTCAAGGGCTTCGCCATGGACGACGAACGCCTCAAGGCCGGCGGCACCGTCCTGACCAAACAGTACTTCGAAGAACAGCTCCAGCGCGTCCGCGAAATCCGCCTCAGCGAGCGCAAGTTCTACCAGAAGATCACCGACATCTACGCCACCGCCATCGACTACGACCGCAGCGCCACCGCCACCCAGCGCTTCTTCGCCACCGTGCAGAACAAGCTCCACTGGGCGATCCACGGCCACACCGCCGCCGAGGTCATCGTGGACCGGGCCGATGCCGGGAAACAGCACATGGGCCTGAGCACATGGAAAGATGTGCCCCATGGAAAAATCCAGAAATTCGATGTCAGCGTCGCAAAAAACTACCTGACCGAACCGGAGATGGCACAACTCTCGCGGCTCGTGAGCGCCTACCTCGATGTCGCCGAAGACATGGCCCAGCGGCAGATCCCCATGACCATGCAGGACTGGGAAACACGCCTCAACCGCTTCATCGCAGCCACCGACCGGGAAATCCTGCTGGACGCCGGCAAAGTCACCGCCGAAATCGCCAAAGCCCACGCCGAATCCGAGTTCGAGAAATACCGCATCGTCCAGGATCGTCTGTTTGTCTCGGACTTCGATGCCGAAGTCATGCGGATCGCAAGAAGTGGTGAGGAAAGCGGGAACGAGGAAGGCGGTGCGGAGTGAGCGCCGAACTCCAGCAAACCGAAATTGGCGAGTTCCCGTCCGCCTGGTCGATTGACCGCGTTGATTCGGCTTTCGACATTCAGCAAGGAAAGCAGGTCTCGAAAAGGAATCGCGATGGCGAGCACCAACGCCCATTTCTCCGAACCAAGAACGTCTTCTGGAATCGCCTCGAACTGACTGATCTCGATGAAATGCATTTCAGCGAGGCCGAGCAGACACGTCTCGAACTTCAGGCAAACGATCTGCTTGTCTGCGAAGGCGGTTCGATTGGACGAACAGCACTTTGGAACAATGAGGTCGATGGCTGCCTATACCAGAACCATCTCCATCGCCTCCGGGCGAAGGGCGACAAGGTTCATCCGCAATTTGGCGTGTATTGGCTTTGGTATGCCTTCGACGTGGCCAATCTTTACTTTGGGCGTGGCAACGTAACGACGATCCCGAACCTTTCGCAGTCGAAGCTGGCGGAGTTGCCCATGGCGCTCCCCCCACTCCCCGAGCAGAAGAAGATCGCGCACATCCTTTCGACGGTGCAGCGGGCGATCGAAGCGCAAGAGCGGATCATTCAGACCACCACCGAGCTGAAAAAGACCCTCATGCACAAGCTCTTCACCGAAGGCCTCCGCAACGAACCCCAAAAACAAACCGAAATCGGCCCCGTCCCCGAAAGCTGGGAGGTGGTGCCGCTTTCCGATGTCTGCCGCTTCCAGAGTGGAGGAACGCCTTCGAAGAAGAATCCAGAGTTCTGGGAGGGGACGATTCCTTGGGTATCCCCGAAGGACATGAAACGCCCACGGCTCGCCGACGTTGAAGACCACATTTCGCAGGAGGCGCTCGAAAGCGGAAGCAAGCTCGCCCCCGCTGGTTCGGTCTTTGTCGTCGTGCGCGGCATGATCCTGGCAAAGACCGTACCCGTCGCGCTCGCCGAGATCCCCATGGCCATCAATCAAGACATGAAGGCCATCGTTCCCGGGCCCAAACTCCGCTCAGACTTCCTTCTCTACGCCTTGGAGGCACTGCGGGGAAACCTTTTCAAGAAGGTCGGGCGCTCGGGTCACGGTACGTGCACCCTGATGGGCCACGAGGTGGCTGCATTCAAAATCTCACTTCCCGATTTAGCGAAACAGGTAGAGATCGCTTCAGCGATTCAGAACCTCGAACGGAAAAAGGAGCTTCACGAGGAAAAGCGCATGCAACTCCAAGACCTCTTCCGCACCCTCCTTCACGAATTGATGACTGCGAAGATCCGCATTCACGAACTTGAGATGCCATGCTGAGATTCCTCCCAAAGCTCCTCTTGGTTGCGACTTCGTTTGCACCGGTTATGGTGACGTTCGCCGTCGTTTTGTGGTTCGACAGCGAACGAAGTCTGGCGCTGGGTCTACTCGCAGGTGCCGTTCTCGCGGTGATTGCTTGCGTGACGGTAATCAAACTGGCAGCAAGGCAGCTCTCTATAAACGATGTCGTAATCAAGTCGATCAAACCAGCAGACAAGGAGATTGTCGGGTTTGTTTTGGCTTATCTGTTGCCGTTGGCGAGGGGGAGTCAGTTCGACGGTGTTCCCATGTTCGTCGTTTTAGGGGTGTTCTTCCTCGTGGTGATGACGTCGAATGCTTACCACACCAATCCTCTGCTTGGGCTGATCGGATATCACTTCTATGAGGTCACAATCGAGGACGTTGGCTACACGCTCCTGTCTCGGCGAAACCTCCACAATACTAAGGCGATCAAGTCGGTGGTCAGCCTCACCGACTACATGCTTCTTGATGTAACCAAACAAAAATGAATCCCATACTTTTGACGAAAGACGAAGAGCGTCCATTCTTGAGGCTCGACCTAGACCAATCGGCCGCTTCAGGGGCTCGTGATCTGTTTCTTTCTGCTGCCGATTCGTTTGGTCGGGGCATTGAGCAGGTCGTTGAATTCGACCCCGGCTATAAACTCCATGATGACGAATGTTTCGAAATCCATGATTTCCCCATCTCGGAAGACTTGATCGGATTCTGCCGGCAGCCGCTGTCTGCTGAGAGAGTAGATTCGGCTGATTTTGCTGCCCTTCCAATAAACGGAATCGTTGGATACGACTTCTCTGCCGGGCAGCGGAAGCTCTACTTTCAAAACTTTGATTCACGACGGGTTTTGATTCCTGGTCGGAGATTCGCGATATTGCCGATGGCCGATGCGTCGACCTTCAAACAATTGACCAAGCCTGTTCTGCTTTTGGATGCCAATATCACTGCGGTTTGGAATGACGGCGTATTGCGATTCAAGAGTTTTCACTTGGCAAAGCAGCTTTTCGATCTTTCCACATATTTCACCGAGGCTACCGATGAACAGATTGGAACTTTCGTCGCTCACGCACGCCTTAAGTGCTCCGATTCGAGTAAGTTTATGGGTGCTTGTAATACGTGGAGTAGGACGAAGATTGCCTTGATTCTCCGGGGAGGCATTCTTGATCACGCTACAGGCGACATGATTCGAGATGCAGCTGCGTCAGTCGAATATGAAATTCAAATGGACAGAGACCGGATCGTCCTTCCTGAAGAGAAAGGCGCACTGCGATCCCTTCTGCAATTTCTCGATGAAGACATCTACAGAGGTCCGATTTCGCAGCGGAGACTTCTGTCGAGCGGCAAACGCCAAATTGAATAGCCATGCCCGCCCCCGACGAACACAAAACCGTCCAGGCCCGAATCCTCGCTTACGCCGAGGCCATCGGTTGGACATTTGTGTCCCGTGAGGAAGCCGAGCAGCGGCGCGGCTTTGATCCGGACGCGCCGCCCACCGACCGCGCCAAAAACCGATCCCTCTTCTTCGACGACCTGCTCGACACCAAGCTGCGGGAATTCAACCCGCGCTACGCCGAGGCCGAGGGAGCATTGCTCGGGCAGTTCCGCCATCTGCACACCGACATCTACGGCAACCGCGAATTCGTCGAGCACCTGCGCAACCGGGGCAAGTTCTTCGACCACGAGGAAAAGCGCGAGCGCGACCTGATCCTGATCGATTACGCCGATCCGGCGCGCAATGTTTACGAAGTGACCGAGGAGTGGGCCTTTCACAACGGCCACTACGGCACGCGGGAGGATGTGGTCTTTCTGATCAATGGCATCCCGGTGCTGGTGATCGAGTGCAAGAACGCCAACAAGGACGAGGCGATTGCCCTGGGGGTGGACCAGATCCGCCGTTACCACCGCGAGACGCCCGAGTTGTTCGTGTCGCAGCAGCTCTTCACCGCCACCGACGCCATCGGCTTTTCCTACGGGGTGAGCTGGAACACGGTGCGGCGGAACATCTTCAACTGGAAGATTTTGGAACCGCAGATGCCGCAGATGGGCGCAGATGAAGACAACCCAAAGAATAATCTGCGTAAATCTGCGACATCTGCGGTTAAAGAAATCCCCGGCCGTCTGGAGCAGAAGGTCAGAACGTTCTGTTCGATCCCCAACATCTTGTCTCTGTTGAAGGACTACATCGTCTTTTCCGAGAAGGACGAGGAGCTCAACAAGTACATCCTGCGCCAGCACCAGACCGGCGCGGTGGAGGCAACCGTCGGCCGCGCCCTCGATCCCGGTCGAACGCGCGGCCTGGTCTGGCACACCCAGGGCAGCGGCAAGACCTTCACCATGATCAAGGCGGCGGAGCGGCTGTTCCGCGCGCCCGGGGCGGACAAGCCCACCGTGCTGCTGATGATCGACCGCAACGAGCTGGAAGACCAGATGCTCAAGAACCTCGCCGCGCTCGGCCTGGGCAATCTCGAGCACGCCGGCAGCATCGCCCGGCTCAACCAGCTGCTGCGCGACGACTACCGGGGCATCATCGTGACGATGATCCACAAGTTCCGCGACATGCCGGCGGACTTGAACACGCGCTCGAACATCTACGTGCTGATCGACGAGGCCCACCGTACCACCGGCGGCGACCTCGGCAACTTCCTCATGGCCGGCCTGCCGAACGCGACCTTCCTCGGCTTCACCGGCACGCCGGTGGACAAGACGGTATACGGCAAGGGCACTTTCAAGACCTTCGGCTGCGAGGACGACCAGGGCTACCTGCACAAGTATTCGATCGCCGACAGCATCGAGGACGGCACCACGCTGCCGCTCTACTACCAGCTCGCCTCCAACGAAATGCTGGTGCCGCACGAGACCCTGGACAAGGAGTTCCTGTCGCTGGCCGAAGCCGAGGGCGTGGCCGACATCGAGGAGTTGAACAAGATTCTCGAACGGGCGGTGAACCTGAAGAACTTCCTCAAGGGCAAGGAGCGTATCCGGCAAGTGGCGCAATTCGTCGCCGCGCATTACCGCGGGAACGTCGAGCCGCTGGGCTACAAGGCCTTCCTGGTCGGCGTCGACCGCGAGGCCTGCGCCCACTACAAGCACGCGCTCGACCAGTTTCTGCCGCCGGAGTATTCCGAGGTCGTCTACACCGGCAGCAACAACGATTCGAGGCTGCTGAAGGAATTCCATCTCGACCCCAAGCGGGAGCGGCAGATCCGCAAGAACTTCGGCAAGCTCGACCAGATGCCGAAGATCCTGATCGTGACCGAGAAGCTGCTCACCGGCTTCGATGCGCCGGTGCTTTACGCGATGTATCTCGACAAGCCGATGCGCGACCACACGCTGCTGCAGGCCATCGCCCGGGTGAACCGCCCCTTTGAAAACGAGGCGCAGGAGATGGTGAAGCCGCATGGCTTCGTGCTGGATTTCGTCGGCATCTTCGACAAGCTGGAAAAGGCGCTGGCCTTCGACAGCGACGAGATCAACGCCATCGTCAAGGACCTGAAGCTGCTGAAGCTGCTGTTCAAGAACAAGATGGAGTCCAGGGCTCCAGACTACCTCGGATTGATCGAGCGCAACTTCAACGACAAGGACGTCGACACCCTTATCGAGCATTTCCGCGACCCCGAGCGGCGCAAGGCGTTCTTCAAGGAGTACAAGGAGATCGAGATGCTCTACGAGATCATCTCGCCCGATGCCTTCCTGCGCCCGTTCATTGCCGACTACGGCACCTTGTCGGCGATCTACCAGATCGTCCGCAAGGCCTACACCCGGACGGTGATGGTCGACCGCGAGTTTCAGGCCAAGACCAGCCATCTGGTGCAGCAGCAGGTCGGCAGTTATGGCGTGGGCGGTCTGGGCGAGATGCTCGCGATCGACGGCAATACCATCGAGCTGATCAAGAACAAGAGCGGCGGGGATGGCACCAAGGTCATCAACCTGATCAAGAGCATTGAAAAACTGGCTCAGGAAAACAGCGACGACCCTTGCCTGATCGCCATGGCGGAGCGGGCGAGGGCGGTGCAGGAGAGCTTCGAGCAGCGCCAGACCAGCACGGCCGAGGCCCTGGCCGAATTGCTGCGTGAAGTGGAGGGCAATGAAGCGCGGAAGAAGGAACAGGCCGAGAAGTCCTTCGATGGCCTGACCTATTTTGTCTATCGCAGCCTGCTGGACGCAAAGATTGAGAACGCTGAGGTGGTCAGCCGCAAGATTCGCCACGCCTTCAGTGAATTTCCGAACTGGAAACGCAGCGAAAAGGAATTTCGCGATCTCAGAAAGAAAGCCACCTTCGCCATCTTTGCCGAAACCGACGACCTTGAGCGGGTGACGGCCTTGGTGGATGAATTGTTTACGCTGCTGGAAAAGGCGGATCGGATCTAGGGCAGTGACGTTGATCGATCACAAAGACGAGTTCAAACAGCGAGTACGCCAATGGGCCGACAAGCTGGACGTCAAGATCGTCTGGCTGGGGGTGCGGCCGATGCGGAACAAATGGGCGTCGTGTTCCACCGCGGGCCATTTGAATTTCAGCGACGAACTACCCGCCCTGAAACCCGAGCTGTGGGACTACGTGATCGTCCACGAGCTGCTCCACTTCTCGGTGCCCAACCACGGAAAGCTCTGGAAAAGCCTGATGCACGCCCATCTGGGTGAGTATGAGGCACATGCATGTGAGTTAAAGAAGATAGCGCATAACATTTCGCTACAGCGGGAGCGCTGACGCACGCTGTTAAGCTTAGGTGATTTCCTCA
>NZ_JDST02000018.1:0-130613 GCF_000584975.1 Candidatus Accumulibacter cognatus
CCGAAGATCGACATCGAGAAGACCACCAACGGGCCGAGCAACAGCAATGCGACTGCTCCCGACTACGACAACGAGGATGCTGCCAATGGCGCGGGGGTGCCGGTCCTGACACCCGGTTCGAGCGTCACCTGGACCTACAAGGTGACCAATACGGGCAACGTGGCGTTTGCGAAAAATGATGTGGCGATTGTCGACGACAACGGCACGACCGGGAACACAGCGGACGACCTCTCGGTGGCCAACGGCAAGATCACCTATCAATCGGGTGACACCAATACCAACAATCTGCTGGACCCGGGCGAGGCTTGGCTATACAAGGCGACCGGCACTGTCCAGAACCTTACGGCTGCGGGCGCCGCGACCACCTTCGACTTTTCGGGCAGCAGCGCTACGGACGGGAGCGACGGCAACGTTCGCACCTTCACCTCCGGTGCCCTGTCGGTCAAGACCAGCGCCTTCAGCCGCGATCAAAGCACCGGCACTTGGGCGCAAGCCTACCTCGGCAGCTACGGTGGCGGACTTGGCGTGACCGACAGCAGCGAGAGCGGCAGTGGCGACACGCATACGGTGGACAACCTGGGCGGGCGGGACAACTACGTGCTGTTCGAGTTCAATCAGAATGTGGTCGTCGATTCGGCCTTCCTGGGCTATGTCGTCGGCGATAGCGACATGTCGGTGTGGATCGGCACGCGCAGCGACCCGTTCAACAACCATGACACGATGCTCAGTGACGCCGATCTCACCGCGTTGGGATTCACCGAGGTCAATCTGACCGACCTCAGCTCGACCCGACTGGCCGACCTGAACGCGGGCAATGTATCCGGCAACGTGCTGGTAATTTCCGGCTGGACGGGCGATACCACGCCGGAGGATCGGTTCAAGATCGAGAATCTGACGGTTCGGCAATCCTCCCCGGGCGTTTATGAGAACAAGGCGACAGTGACGGCTCCGGGCGCTACTTCCGACTCCGACCTCAGCCATTACAAGAATCCGGCTGCGCAACCCATTCTGGCCTCGCTCGGCGACCGCGTCTGGGAGGATCTCAACGCCAACGGGGTTCAAGATACGGGCGAAAACGGGATCAGTGGGGTGACCGTCAAGTTGCTCAACTCGTCGGATGGCACTGTCGCTACGACCACCACCAATGCCAGCGGCAATTACCTATTCAGCAACCTCACTCCGGGTGACTACAAGGTACAGGTTGTCGCGCCGACGGGTTATTACGTTTCGCCGAAGGATCAGGGCGGAAATGATGCGACCGACTCCGATATCGATTCGACAACTGGCAAGACTGTTCTCACGACACTGATCAGCGGTGAAAACGACCTGAGCTGGGATGCGGGCCTCTACCGGAAGGCTTCGGTTGGCGACAAGGTCTGGGATGACATGGATCACGACAATGTCCAGGATGCCAGCGAACCCGGTATCAAAGGCATCACCGTCAAACTGATGAATGCCGCCGGCACCACGGTACTGGCCACGACCACCACCAATAGCAGCGGTAACTACCTGTTCAGCAACCTCGATCCAGGCACCTACGTCCTTCAGTTCGACAAGACCAATGTCCAGCACTATAACTACGGGCAGTGGAACAACATGAGCAACTGGAAGTGGGCGGTCAAGGACACGGGGAGCAATGACTCAATCGACTCCGACGTCGCCGGTGACGCCATAGCCACCACCAATGTCACCAAGACCAGCGCATTTACGTTGGTTTCCGGCCAGAATGACCTGACCCGTGACGCCGGCATCACGCCGATCGCCATCGACCTCGACGGCAATGGTATCCAGACCGTCAGCCGCGCCGATTCAGGTGGCAGTTTCGACCTTTTCGGCAATGGCGGTGCGGTCGCTTCGGGGTGGCTCTCGGGTGGCGACGGTTTCCTGGCGGTCGACAAGAACGGCAATGGCAAGGTCGACAGCATCAGCGAACTGTTCGGCGGCACAGCCAAGGGGGCGGGTTTTGCACAGCTCGCAGAATACGACAGCAATGGCGATGGTCTGGTCAATGCTGCCGACGCAGCCTTTGCCGATCTGAGGATCTGGCGGGACGCCAACGGCAACCACCAGACCGACGACGGTGAACTGATGACACTCGCCGAGGCCGGTGTGAGCGAGCTTGCCACCGCCTACACCGAGCTGCCGTTCCTGGACCGTCAGGGCAACGTGCACCTCGAGCGCAGCAGTGCCACGATGTCCGATGGGCAGACGGTGGACATGACCGACGTGTACTTCAGCGTGGCGGCTCAGGACGCTGCCGCTGCTGGCGTCACGCTGACCGGGATCGCCGAATTGCTGAACGCAAATGGTGGCCAAACGCCGGTCGACGCGGGGTGGTTGTTCTCATAGGCGCTGCAAGCTGCCAGCGCGCAGCCATCGCGCTGGCTAGCTGCATTCAAGCGGAGACAAGCGCGGGAGAATACCGCGGGCGTTTTTCCTTCGGCTGAAGTCGATGGGTTGCAAGGGGGGACACTGCAAGGTGTCCCCATTTTTTCAGCCGGCTTGGCTCTTGAGCACGGATACCTGCGGCTTGCCTTCGCAGATTTCTCCAATCACCGTGGCGTGGTCGAATCCCTCCTGCAGGAAAATCGCCAGGACTTCGGTGACCACTTCGGGCGCACAGGCGACCAGCAGGCCACCACTGGTCTGCGGGTCGGTCAGCAGTGCCTGTTCGGGGTCGCTGAATGATTTCTTCTGGAGACTGACGTGCTCGCCATAGCTCACCCAGTTGCGCCCGGAAGCGCCGGTGATACAGCCTTTTGCTGCGTAACCGAGCGCATTCGGCAACAAGGGCAGGGCCGTGAAATCGATCTTTGCCGCAACGCCCGAGGCCTTGCAGATTTCGACCAGGTGGCCGAGCAGGCCAAAACCGGTGACGTCGGTCATCGCGTGCACACCGGACAGGCAGGCGAGTGCACGACCCGGCGTGTTGAGCTGTGTCGTTGCGGCGATCATCGCGGTGTAGCAGGCGTGCGACAACAGTCCTTTCTTCAGCGCCGCGCTGAAGAAGCCCACCCCGAGTGCCTTGCCTAGAATCAGCTGGTCGCCAGGGCGGGCGCCGGAATTGCGTTTGAGGTTGTCCGGATGCACCAGACCAATGGCAACCAGGCCGTAAATCGGCTCGACAGAGTCGATGGTATGTCCGCCGGCAATTGGAATGCCCGCCCTGGTACAGATGGATTCACCGCCTTCGAGGATTCGTTTAATGGTGGCCAGCGGCAGCTTGTTGACCGGCATGCCAACGATTGCCAGGGCCAACAGCGGCACGCCTCCCATCGCATAGACATCGGAGAGTGCGTTGGTCGCGGCGATGCAGCCAAAGTCGAAAGGATCATCGACGATCGGCATGAAAAAGTCGGTGGTCGCCACCAGCGCCTGCTCGGCGCTGAGTTGATAGACGGCAGCGTCATCGCTGGTTTCGATACCCACCAGCAATTGCCGAGGCACGATCGCTGACGAGGTCTTGGCGAGGATCTGTTCGAGTACGCCGGGAGCGATCTTGCATCCGCAACCGCCGCCGTGCGAGAACTGCGTCAGTCTGAGCGCTGCGGTCGAGGGGACTTGCGGTGCAGCAGCTTCGTTGGTTCCGGTTTTTTTTCTGGACATTTTTCTTGACCACGCAGGGCGGATGTGCGGTGTCGCAGGCGATGGCGAAGACCATCTCTACGCGAAAACATTCATGAGTCGCTGAAGTGACTTTCCCATTAACTAGCGTCAAATCCCGCTTCTTCGACCACCTGCCGCAACTCCGCGGCGCTTACCAGCGCTGGGTCACAGGCGATGCTGGCTTGCCCAGAAGCGAGGGATACCTCTACCTGCTCGACACCGGGCAGCGCCTGGAGGGCTGCGGTGACACTCTGCACGCAACCCTGGCAACTCATTCCGGCTACCGCAATCACGATTTTTTCCATCAGACCTTCCGATTAGAGAGTCCGGCCACGGGCCTGTCTCCGGCGTGCCAGCGTTTGAGGAGCAGCGAGTTGGACACCACAGAGACCGAACTCATTGCCATCGCGGCGCCTGCGATCACCGGACTGAGCATTCCCAGCGCCGCCAGGGGAATGCCAAGCACATTGTAAATGAATGCGCAGAACAGATTTTGCCTGATTTTCCGTAGCGTCGCACGCGAAAGCAGGATGGCGTCGGCGATTCCGTTGAGATCGCTGCGCACCAGCGTCACGTCGGCTGCCGCGATGGCTGCATCGGAACCTGCGCCAATGGCGAAGCTGACGTCGGCAGCCGCCAGCGCCGGTGCGTCGTTGATCCCGTCGCCGACCATCGCCACCACAGCCTTGCCGGTCTTCAGCGCATTGACCGCTGCCGCTTTGTCCGCGGGCAGGATGCCGGCCTGGAAATCATCGATACCGGTCTCCTGGGCAATCGCCGTGGCGGTTCCAGGATGGTCACCGGTCAGCATCACGACGCGGATTCCCATGCCATGGAGGCGAGCCACGGCGGCACGCGAGGTCTCGCGCAGCGGGTCGGCGATGGCCAGGAGCGCTAGGGCCAGGGAGCCATCGTCCCCGGCACATGGGGTGCTGCGCTGCTCAGTCAGGACCACGACGGTCTTGCCGGTCCGTTGCAGAGTGTTGATCAGATCCTCGGGCAAAGCCAGGCCATGGCAGCTGTCCGGCGCAGCCAGCCGCAGCCAGCGCCCGGCGACCCGGCCTTCGACGCCACGACCGGGAATCGCCCGAAACTCGTCAAGTTCCGGCAAGATCGTCCCGGCGGCCTGAGCGTGCTGCAGGATTGCCCGCCCCAGCGGATGTTCCGATCCCTGTTCCAAGCCAGCAGCCAGCGCCAGCGCTTCCTCGGCAGACGTCGACAAAGGGACGAGATCGGTGACGACCGGTTCGCCTCGCGTCAGGGTCCCGGTCTTGTCGATTGCCAGTATGCTGACCTTCTCGGCGCGCTCGAGCGCTTCGGCATTCCTGACCAGGATGCCGGCTGCGGCGCCCTGACCGCTGGCGACCATGATCGCCGTCGGCGTGGCCAGTCCGAGGGCGCAGGGACAGGCAATCACCAGCACCGCCACGGCATTGACCAACGCGCTGCTGAAAACGCCGGAATAAGCCCACCAGGCGATCAAGGTAAGCAAGGCGATGGCGCAGACGACCGGTACGAATATTGCCGAAACCCGGTCAGCGAGTCTCTGCACCGGCGCTTTCGACCCCTGCGCTTCGGCCACCATGCGAATGATTCCGGCGAGCAGGGTGTGCTCGCCAACGCTGGTGGCCCGGCAACGCAGCATTCCCTCGCCGTTGGTGGTGGCGGCAAAGACGCGGTCGCCGCGGCGCTTGGCCAGCGGCATGCTTTCACCGGTGAGCATGGCTTCATTGACGTTCGACGAACCGTCGATCACCTCGCCGTCTACCGGCAGGCTTTCGCCGGGACGGACAATGAAGATGTCCCCTGGTACCAGCAGAGCGGCGTCGATGTCGAGCAGTTGTCCGTCGCGTTCGACACGGGCCATTCTCGGTTGCAGGCGGATCAGCGCCTCGATGGCCTCGCTGGTCTTTGCCTTGGCGCGTGCCTCGAGCAGCTTGCCGAGCAGCACCAGCGTGATCACTGCCGCCGAGGCCTCGAAGTAAACATGCAGGTCTGTAGCAAGCGACAGGGTGACGACCAGGCTGAAGCCGTAAGCCATGCTGGTACCGAGCGCGACCAGCACGTCCATATTGGCGCCGCCAGCGCGCAGGGCTTTCCAGGCGCTATCGTAAAAACGCCAGCCGATCCAGAATTGTACCGGTGTCGCCAGCAGCAGTTGCAGCCAGCGGGGCAGGAAATCCTGGTGGGCGTGAACGTCAGAATCGAACATGCTTAGCATTTGCGCGGCCAGCGGCAGCGTCAGTGCGGCCGAGATCCATAAACGACGCAATTCGGCCTGCTCGCTGGCGCGTTTTCTTGCCTTTTCTTCCGCCTGAGAACGATCATCGGCCAACCGGCCTGTGAAGCCGGCGCGCTTGACAGTGGCGATCAATAGCGCTGGCGCGACGACGCCGGGAAGGTAACGAACCGTCGCTTGCTCGGTCGCCAGATTGACCACTGCGTCTACCCCCGGCAGACGGTTGAGCATTTTTTCCAGCCGTGCCGAGCAGGCCGCGCAGCTCATGCCGGCGATGGCCAGCTCAAGAGTCTGCGGTGGCAGATCGCTGGGTAGCCGAGAATCGGAGCCTGATTCGCTCATCCGCTGCGGAGTACCCGTGGCGCCAGTCCCAGCACCCCGAGCAGTCCCCAGATGCCAAAACCGAGAATCAGCAGCCCGCAAGCCAGGCGAACCCCTCGTTTCATGGCATAGGCCTGGAGGCGGGCGGCGAGCAGGCCGGCGAGCAGCAAATTGGGCAGGGTGCCGACACCGAAGGCCAGCATCAGGCCGGCCCCATGCACCGCAGAACCGCTGGTGAGGGCAGTTGCCAGGGCACTATAGACCAGGCCGCAGGGTAGCCAACCCCATACCAGACCGAGCGGAAAGGCCTGCGCCACGCTGTGTGCAGGCAGATAGCGGCGGCTCAGCGGTTGCAGATGCCGCCACAGCTTCTGGCCGCAGCGCTCGCTGAATGCCAATACCCGGGTGACGCCCATCAGGTAGAGACCCAGCGCGATCAACATCCCGTTGGCAAGCAGATAAAGGACGGTGCGAACCGGCCATTGAGCGGAAAGGGCCATGCTGGCTTCACCGAGCGCACCAGCCATGGCACCGGCGGTGGCATAGCTGACGATGCGTCCGGTGTTGTATGCCATGTGCATGGAAAGGCTTGCCGGTGCACCCATCGACAGCGCGCCGACGATGCCGCCGCACATGCCGACACAGTGCGTACCTCCCAGCAGACCGATCAACAACAGGGCGAGATGGCTGGATTCAGGCATCAGTGTGAAAGTCGCATCAGCGACTCATGAATCTCCCCGCCTCACGCGCGGGAACGAAGGCGGGGTTTCGCGGAGCACTGCTCCGCGCCGCCGCAGCCAGCCCGCGACGCAGCGCGGGCCGTGGGAGGAGTAGGGGGTTGAGAGGAGAAATTCGCAGAGCATGCTCTGCGCCCATTGAACGATTCCGGCGTGCACATCGGAATGCGCCCTGAAAGGGAGGGAAAGAGTCATGACTTTCATGATCGGGAGTGCCTAACGTGCCTTCGATTGGCGCCAGAGTACGAAGTACGGAGGCGTCCGCTCCAACGACTGGTCGAACCAGGAGGTCATCATAAAATGGAAGCCTTGTTCTCAGCAAATTTTGATCGCAACTACCCGTTGCTTCTGCCGTACCTGCAGCGCGAGGGGCTGCAACCCAGGACCATAGAGGCTTACTCGCGCGCCATCCGCCGAGCCTGATCGTTGCAGCATGTGTCGATTGGCTCTACGATTGCGCCATGTCCAACCCTGAGTCATCCGCCGGGCGACCGCTGCGGCGTCCCTTGCTCACCCCTGACTCCCTGCCCGAGTTGCCTTCAGCTATTGAGGGCGTGGACGAGACGGTTTGGGTCGAGGTGATCCGCAAGATGGATGAGGTTTACAACGATCTCCTGCAATACGAGGTGGTCCTCGAACAGAAGAACGCCGCGCTCGAGGACTCGCAGCACTTCATCGAGAGCGTTCTGGCGTCGATGTCGGACATCCTGATCGTCTGTAACCGGCACGGTGCGATTCAGGAGGTTAACGATTCGCTGTGCCGCTTTATCGGGCAGGACGAGACCGTCTTGCGTGGGCAACCCCTCTGCAATCTTTTCGCCGATACCGCGTCGCAGCAACGTGCTCGCGATTTCTTCTCGCCGGCACGCCCGGCACCCGTTCAGGATTGCGAACTGCTGATCTGCGGCCGCGATGGCAGCCCACTTCCGGTCTCGCTGAATTGCACGCCACGTCTTTCGGGAACTGGCAAGCTGGTTGGGATGGTGCTCACCGGTCGCCCGGTCGGCGAGTTGCGGCGTGCCTATCACGCGCTGCAGCAGGCACACGACGATCTCAAGCGCACCCAGCAACAACTTCTGCAGGCAGAGAAAATGGCTTCACTCGGACGTCTGGTGGCTGGTGTCGCGCATGAGTTGAACAATCCGATCAGCTTTGTTCTCGGCAATGTTCTGGCCCTCCGGCGTTACACCGCGCGCTTGCAGACCTATCTGCAAGCGATGCACTCGGACCTTTGCACGCGCTCGACGAAACTCGAAGAATTGCGCCAGGAACTGCGCATTGACCGCATCATGGCCGACCTGCCGCCGCTGCTCGACGGTATGAGCGAAGGGGCCGAGCGTACGCGCGACATTGTCGATGGACTGAAGCGCTTTACGGCCATCGATCGCAGCGCTGCCGAGCCCTTCAACCTCGCTGAAGTCCTTGCGCGTGCGGTACGCTGGGTGACACGCGCGGATCCGCGCAATTTTCGGGTGACGATCGATCTGCCGCAGGAGTTGTCGGTCATGGGTTCTTCCGGCCAGATGCAGCAGGTGCTGATGAATCTCGTGCAGAACGCCCGTGACGCCTGCAGCAGCGGCGAATTACCCAGCCTCGAGATCAGCGCCGAGCAATGCGATGGCATGATCAGGGTGCACTTCGCGGACAACGGGCCAGGAATCACACCCGAGAATCTGTCGCGGCTGTTTGACCCTTTCTTCACGACCAAGCCGATCGGGCAGGGAACCGGGCTTGGCCTGTCGATCAGCTATGGCATTGTCGAACGCCACGGCGGTCGACTCGAAGCGGCCAACAGAGAGGAGGGCGGCGCTCGGTTCACCCTGACCTTGCCGCTAGCGAAGGCTGAAGCGACCAAGACCCTGGTCCACGGCCCGCAGTCATGATCCATGCATGGACGAAGACTATTCGAGTCTCGTTCCTTCGATTCCCGTGAGGGTGAAGTCAATCTTGACGATCATCCGACACTTCACTGCTTCTCCTCCTCGTTGCCCCGGTGAGAACGGTGTGATGCGGAAGGCTGCCCGGGCCGATTCTTCGAAAATGCCGGGGGGGTTGGCCTCCAGAATCTCCAGATGACGCAACTGGCCACTTTCATCGATCAATAACAATAAGCGAACCCACCCTTCAATGTTATGGACTTGAGCGTGCGGTGGATAGGCGGGTACCACGGAGATCAAGGGATACGGTTGTTCATCGAGTTCGGATGATTTGAAGAAATATTCCTTGATTGGGAGCGGAATCGTCGGGGAGGTATTGGGTGACCAGGCGGAATCCTGATTGCTGGCTTGAGCTATTTCCTGCGGAATCGATAGCGGGTCGTTTGCCTCTGTTTCTGTGAGTGGCGCTGGAAACCGAAGCTGAGTCTCAGGGGACGCACTGGGTGGGGCGGATAGCCACTGACCGTTGGCCTCGGCGATTGTGAACGGAGCTAATCGCGGGGCTGCTGTTTCAAAGGGTAGCGTTGGCTCGCTGCTTCCCGTCTTCGGGGAATTCTCGATTCGGATCTCCAGACGAGCGGGTGCTGTGGACAGGGTCGGGGCCCTTGCGGGCCCCAGGATGAAAAGCATCTCGGCATGCAGCAAGGCTGACAGCAGCAGCCAGCCTGCCAGTTGCCGTGTCATCGGCAGAGGCGCCTCCGGGATGGGAGCAGCTTACCGGTCATCTCTCGGGTTCCTGGAACCAGTAGGTACGCTGACCCACACCAAGCGTGCCGAGCAGATCGGCCTTGCAGTTGCCGTCACTGCAGGATTCACTAAAAATCTTCTTGTCATGGAAGATGGTGATGGTATCTGATGGAAAACCGCGTATCGCAAAATTGGAGGAAACGCGCGAATCGCTGCTGGTGATGCTACCGCTGTGGTCGGTATCAATCACCACGCTGCCTTCGAGAGCGTTCATGGCGTACGTCGTTCCTTTCCCAGGCGGCAGGCAGACAGATGCCGAAGCAAGCGGACTATAGGTTCCGAAACGCAGTACGTTGAAGAAGACCGTTGGGGCATTGACCACCTTCTCGCCGCCATCCACTCCGCCAGTTTCAAGTCTCATCACCCAGCCGAGTTTGTCGACAAGTGCAGTTTGCGCCACCGTCTGCTGTTCTGTGGTGCCAAACTGAATCAGGTTGTCAGTCAGATCATAGAAATCACTCGTGCTTGGGTCAGAAGAGTATTTGATGAGAGACCTCCCGGTCGTCGCCAAACCCGTATCGAAATCCTTGATCATGAACATCAGATCATGGTTATCGGTGCGCAAAGGATTTTCCTTGTCCCCAGTCCCGACGTATACCGCGTCAAAGCGCTGCCCCTGGTATTTCTGTTTCACTACGGCGGGAGGGAAGAAAATTCTTCGCCGCGGTGTTGCACCATTGGTCAGATCAGCAAACTTGGTGGCGGTCCAGCTTGACGGCGTGTCACTGTCGACATCGAAACGCCAGACGTTTCCACCCAAATCGCCAAGATACAATCGATCGGTATAACCATTTGAATCGAGATCGGTGTTGAGAGGAGCGGCATCCGAAGGAATGCTGAACAACATCCCGGACACCTGGGTGTTGGCTCCGGCACTGGCCGCCGGTGTGAAGCTCCTGATCAGTTCGCCGGTTCTGCCGTTCACAAAAAATACGCCGCGACCCATTGGTGTGCTCGTGCTCGTAATACTTTCGACCCTGACCGTGCCCGTCGGGGGCGTGTGTAATGAATCACTCACCGTATAGGTAAAGCTTCGGGCACCTGTGACCGTGATGGTTTTGGCGCCGTTATAGCCATCCGGCGTCGCGCCCGAGACCTGCACCGAATCACCCGTGGTGAAACCATGATCCACGGGGGTGGTGGCCGTTGCCGTCGTTCCCGATCGCGTGATCGTCACCGAGATCTGGTCATTGGCGACCGGATCATAACCGGCACCAAAAATCAGCACTGGGTCGGAACTTGCGCGCATCCTGGTGAAGGCCGGTGTGGACCAGGTTTCACCCAGTTCATTAAACCCGGAAGTACTATGGTCGATTTTCCACATGAACTTGGGTGCCGCACGGTCGGAAATGTCGAGAACGTAAACTGCACGGCCACCACGGCGCATGCCGAAGACCAGATAAGCCTTGTCGCTCGAGGTGATCTTGCCATCATCATCAAGATCCTCAAGGTAAATCCTCGGGCTGCCGTCGCCTGTGATGAGATGCTCGCCGACCGGGTTTTCATACATCGACTTGAGTTTCGGGATGTACTCTTCCGGCATGAAAGCCCATTGCTCCTTGCCCGTCGCCGTATCCACGGCATGCAACAGCCCATCATTGGACATGTAGAACATATCGGTGACCGGGGGAACGGTCGTGCCGTCGTATGTAAGGATGCTCGGGCTGGAATGCAGCACATCCCCATGTGGCCAGGTTC
Organism: Candidatus Accumulibacter cognatus; assembly: GCF_000584975.1. NCBI lineage: Bacteria > Pseudomonadati > Pseudomonadota > Betaproteobacteria > Candidatus Accumulibacter > Candidatus Accumulibacter cognatus. Next base: position 11,286 of record NZ_JDST02000018.1, read on the forward strand.
GCCATGTGGAGCAAACGGTTGTTGAATCGGCGTCCTTGCATCCTGCATTGGCTGGATCACCCCCACGGGCATGGTTGAGGATGGTTGCCCGCATTGCATCAGTCATCGAGGCGTCGCCCAGCAAATCCTTGGTGATTGTCGAATTGACTTCCGACATGGCATTGCTGGCGTTGGTCAGGAGTGGCTCGCTGCTGCTGGAGAGATGCGTGTAAAGCTTACGCGAAGAGGGCGTGGATCCGGACGCTGTCTTCAATACATATCCGGTTCCTCCCTGATTGGGTTTGCTACCGTCCGGAGCAGTCGTATCACTCCAGTAACTCACGGCCTCGTCCCGCACCCTGGCTATTTTCAGGATCCTGTCGAATTCCTCGATGTTTCTCAGGCCATCTGCGGTAAAGGTCGTTTGCCCGGTCAGGCAAAGCGGGATTTGAACGTTGTCGACGTCAAGACCACAAGCCGTGGCATTGCTGCTAAGCTTGAATTTCTTGACCGTACCTTCCCAGGACTGTTGCAGGCTGGGACGGAAGAAGGCCAGAAAAATGTCGTCCGAACTCTCGGAACGGTTGGTAGCCGAGATGGGCACGGTTGGCGCAGCAAGCGTCGGATTCCAGTCGCGGATAGTATCGATCGCTTTGGCCAGTGCAGTCGACAGTTCGCCACTGTCTTTTGCCTCGTAGAACGCGCCGCCGCCGCTCGTGGCGGCTTTTTCAAGGACAGGCGAGGAGCCACCGGCAAAACCCACCGTGTAGGTGGCGACTGATTGAATGCCCACAAGCGAGTCAGTGGCTGTGGCACCACCGGGAGACATGTCGCCATTGGCCATGAAATAGGTCAGCTCGTCCAGCCAGACATAATTGCTGGGGTAAGCAATATCTGTTGGGCCATACGGTAGGCCGGCATTTTCGAACTGCGTTGAGGGAGTGGCTTGCAGCGTCTTGATCGTGTCCGCCCGGTAAGGCGGGCCCTGGATGAGTGCCTGAACCTGGGTATCCGCCTGATTGTCGTTCTCGGGGCCGCCATCCGAAATCAGAACCACATAGTTCTTCTGGCAAACCGCAGGGGTCGAGCGATTCGGGTTGCTCATCATGGGCGAGTCGTATTTTCCTGCGACAATGGCTGAGGGGTCACTGTCGGCCGATACCGTGCCACCGCCGACGGCGGGGGTGGCATTGGTTCCGAACAGGGGGGGTTCTCCACGAAAGTACAGGTAAGCTTCGTACATCACTTCCGTCAGCGGGGTCGTGCCGGTGGCCACTACACTGTTGATTGCACGCGAGATGCTTACGCGATTGACATAATCGGAGTCCGTTTCGCTGGACCCCATGCGACGGATCGGATAGACGATATTGCCTCCCTGGCTACCTTGAGTGTTACGGATGGTAATGTCGTTGGGCAGTTTGTTGTAAACCATCAGGCCGAAGCGGATACCATTCGTTTTGGCGACCAGGTCAGTCAAGGCATCCTTGGCGATCTGCAAGCGTGTCTTGCGCCCGATCGGGGCACCTGTTGCCCCTTTCGCTCCGTATTTCCAGTTGAGGTAATTGACCGAGTACATGTCGACCGCATTGGGATAGCTCGCCGACGGGTCGGTTGGCGTATAGGCCGCCGTCGTTCCTGTGGCGGAGTTGGTGGCATTCCAGTCCTGGCCAAAAGTACGGTCGATGGCCGCAGTCATGAAGCTGTTGCCGGGATTGCCCGTCGTGCCGTTATCGGCCTTGCAGTCGTGCACAAGATGGTTGGTACCGGCAGCAAACGGATAGACGATGTAATCGGCTGAATCGCCTGGGGTGGTGGAAGATATGGTCTGATTGGTGCAGGCACTGGTGGGATTGGGGAGGTAGCGACATGCGGGAGAGCCTTCACGGACTTCGCAGGTGGTGGTGGTATCGGATTTGCTGGTGCACCCGACGCTGGTGCCATTCCCGCTGTTGAGTGCGGCATTGGGATAGACCGTGGAACCAATGGTGATATTACCCAAAGTCATGTCGCAGTAGTTGGGGCTGCTCCCGCCAGATGCACAGGCGCTGGCGCCCAGGACGTTGCCCTGACCAGTGCAAGAACCGCTGCAGGTGCCGCCATAGTAATAGGTGCCGGTCCCCTCAACCAGGATCGAGCTTCGGCCAGACCAACTGCAGCCATGGGGGTTGGCGGATGTGTAGGAATTGTTCAGGTTCTGTGGGGTACCGCAAGCGGCAGGCTCCGTGCTGCAATCGCTACCACTGGTGCCGGTGCTTTGGCAGGTGGCACCATTCTTGACCCAATACTTGATGGTGCCGGTGCCATCTTGCGGAGGGGTGCCCGAATCATGCGCCGAGTAAGCGCCCTGGTTACCATCCGTTCCTGGATCGGCATCGAGCACACAGGTACGCGTGCACAGCGTGGTGGTAATTGCGCCAGTCGCACTTAGCCTGAGCAGGGTCCCCGGCTGATCGTAATAGGCAGGAGTGCCGGTCATCTTACCGAAGGCCGGTGTTGGCGAGGCATCGCGATTGCCTTTCCAGGCCTTGTGCAAGGCCGTCGTGGTATCGGCGCTGATATCATAAAGTTTCAGCAATTCGACCACGACCGAATTCGTTGGCGACTCTCCTGCGAAATTCTGGAAATTGAACCCCCCCATGTCGGCCTTGAGATCAGTCCAGCCCGAACGCGAGGAGGTGCCTTGGGTGCGAATGGGTTGTCCCTGGTCGCCAATGTCGTCGCGACTGCTAAATGGCGCCGACCGCGGGTAACTGTCGCGTATTGGGTAGGGTGATCCGCCACCTGCGGTGCCCAGAAACTCGCTGCGTGCGCGGATTTTGCTGCCGATCGTGCCCACCACGCTGCCCGCCACGATCTCCACGGTAGCCGTCCGGGTGCCACCGAGGCTATTGGGGTAGGTGCTGTCGCCATTCATTACACGCCCGTTAATCAGGTCCAGATAGGGTTCCCAGCGTTGCCATGGCTGTTTTTCGTATTTCCCCGTATTGCGCGGATAGGGCGTTGGCGCAAAGACTGTCGAGGGGAGAAGCTTCTCCAGAGAATCATTACATTGGTTGTAGCTACGTGAATCAGCGAGCGGCCCATAGTCGATCCCCGCACGCACGTTGGCGGGAAAACCACTCTGCGCCACACCACCCAGCCAACGATTGAAGGAATTCGACCACAGTCGCTTGTCCGTTTCCGGGGTATCGGTTGGCAGCCAGTAGATCCATCCGGCATTTTTGTAGTTGCGATAGATATTGCGTACACCGGGATCGCCTGTTTCGGTGGCTTTGGAGTAAACCGAGGCGGCATCCTTCTGTCTTGCACGCTCAGCCGTATCCCCTGCCCAGTATCCGTATTTGGCGTTCACGTTGCCAGGATCCAATACGGTATCCGATATTTGGGAATCGATCATGTTGGAGTCGTTCCACAGATACTCCACATGCGAATCGTAGGCGCCGGGATACTCGCGCCATCCTTCCGGGGTGTTCATCGAGTCGGAAGTGTCGAGAAGCAGCAGTACCGCGGGTTCCGCGGTGCTGCCGGCGTAAGTCGTCGACAGATAGATGTCCGTATCTCGTGCCGAGGCAGTACTGGAGAACAGGGACAGTGGCAGCACGTTCAACGGGTTGGCCAATGCCGCAATCAGGGTCCACGCGACACGTCGTTGCCAGGGCCTGAGGGTATTCTGGGTCGGGTTGGGGGCTAGCATGATCGTGCCTCGCTTATCGTCATCTGGTGAATGATCAGGAGCAACCGCCGGGCGGCAAGATGCCGCGAATCCCCTGATTGACAATGGTTCTGCCGGCAAAAACCGGGTCTCTGGCATCCGCCCGAACGTCGAAATAGACGGCCTGCAGGGCGCTTGGACCCAGCATGTTGCCGCTGCCCACCCCGGCAAAGTCGGTGCACGCCACTTCGTTGGCGGTCAAGGTGACATTCGTCAGGTGGCTGAATTGTCGGGAAGTAAAATCGAAGTCATCGCTCAGATTGACGTCCAGGACGGCGCCATGGAAGAAATTTCCTCGGTTCCTGTTCATGAAATCCCAGATGGCGGCCTCTGCATTGGCCAGGTTCTGGGCCGAAATCTGGCTGGCGCCACCGATTCTCAGTTCGATGACGCCGGTGCGCAGCATGGAGATCACCAGCAGCGTCATGATCACCATCATGATCAGGCTGAACATCAATACCACGCCGGCTTGTGATTGAGCGGTTGTTTTCATGGGGATGGTCATGATGAGGGTAAAAATGCAAGCCGTTGAGCGATGTTGCGAACCTGAAAGGATTGCGTGAAGACATGTCGATGATAGTTGCAGGGCAGACCGTCCTCCTGGCAGTTCACTTCGGCAGTCCCGTCACCATCCAGATCGTAGGAGCGGCTGCGATCGTCATAGTCGTTGCTCGGCTTGGGCGAGCGAACCAACAGGGAGATCCTCGCTGTCACCACCCGCTCCGCAAACTGTGCGGCCGTCGGTGTCTCGGTGTAGGTCACCGGCGCACCCGTGCCGCCGGTGCCGAGACCATAGAGAATCCGTACCGCTTCGATACCTTCCGCGATAGCGACCTCGGACATGGTCGTGCCGGCAAGTTCCTGCCGTACCAATGTGGGAATTGGCTGGTTGCCGTCATCGGAGGCAAGACAGGCTCCGCCCGTACCGGTAGGACGACTGCAGGGGCGAAGATAGTATGCCCTGGCCTGATAGGGATAGATTGGCGCCTCGGTTCCACCCAGAAAAAGTCGTTTGGGCGGTGTCCCTAAACCGGCATATTGGTCGCCCCGGAACAGGATCCCGCCGCTTGGATCCGACTGCACATACAATGTCCCGGCGTTCAGGGCGGCAGGCAGCACCGCGATTCCCGTGGCTCCGCGCACCACGAGAATGAAGCTGCCAGTGAGGAAATTGGCCGAATTGATGCAGGACATGCCGGCAAGCGTGTCCGTACCGAGCGCTTGCGCGAAATTGATGGCCCAGTTGGTGCCACAATCGTTGGTAATGGCAATGGCCACCGGAATGGTCAGGTCGTTCGTGGCCATGTGGCCATAGAAGCCCGCCATACGAAGGTCGGCGCCAATGGTATTGAGTGCATAGGCGCCGTTCTCCTGCATGCGGGAGAATTCGTCATTGACCTTGAACACGCGGGTGGAATTGGCGAATAGACCGCCCAGGGCGAGCAGCAGGATGATGCCGATCGTCATGGCGACCATGACTTCGACCAAGGTCATACCGCGTTGTCGCGCATGTGCTGTGGGCCGAATGAACTTGCGCATGATCATCATGAACATCCCCAGGGTGCGGCGGCGTTCAACTGGCAGGTGACAACCGTGAGGGTGACCAAGCGGCGGCGCGCAGCAGTTCCGTAAAGTCCCGCGCCGCATGCCGAGGCCGTTGTGGCGTCAGGGGCGACGGTATCGCTCTCACCCTGCCATGCCACGCTGACCAGGAATACTGGTTGAGTGGCGGCGGGTCTCTCGATACATCCCCTGGCTCCGATGATGCCGCCAACACGATTGGTCGCAGCATCCTTGATTTCCGATTCACCAGCAAGCACGCCGTCCCAGGTGGCGAGGTGATTCTGCGCAATCTGCTGGCTGGTGCAGCTGGGACCGCTCAAACACTTGGCGTCGCTGGCAAGCGCCTTGTACGTTGCGAACAAGCCTCCTCGTCCAGGCATGCCCGTCCCTTCGGTGACCCCCGTCACGTAGAACGGGGCTCCGCCCTGATTGGCGCGAATTTTTTCGGCCATTTCCTGTGCCATGGCCAGCGCCTGTTGGCGTTGATAGGCCTCAAACCCAGCGCGCTGCCCCTTGAGCATGAGGGCTGCAATGCCGAGCAAAGCAATCATGAGGATGAGCAGGGAAATCAGCACCTCAAGAAGGGTGAATCCGCGCGTGGCCTGCTGAAAGAATTTCATGGCGCGTCCTCAAGGGCAACCGGCAACGCCGCTGACAGTCGTGACACGACCCGTCGGGCTGAACTCCAGCAGGCGTGCCGGTACGCTCGGGGAAATGAGCGTGGAACTGACGGTGATCCCCCGAATCCCCGTTTTTTCGGCGCCGGCATTATAGGTACGCACCCGGCCGTCTCCTCCAAAGCTCAGAACGTCGATCGAATTGTCCACATTCGTACCAACGCTGCAGACTCTGACGGTATTGTCGAGGGCCGGTCGGGAGATGAGGACTCCTTCACCTGCGTCCCACACCCCGTCGCGGTCGGCATCGTCAAAGACCTGCCAGCCACCAATCCACTGGGACGTAGTACGCGTGATGCCGACGCGGGTGCCGCGCTTGATCGCTTCGATGCGCGCCAGAGCCAGGTCAGCCGTGAGGTCCGAAGTCACTGTCCTGAGGCGTTGATTGGCGATCATTTCCTGAAAGGGAAGCGTGGCCATGCTCATCAGAATCCCGAGGATGACAATGACGACGATCAGTTCAATCAGGCTGAAGCCGTGATTCAGCCCTGGTTTGCTGGCCGTTACCATGGCTTGTCCGTGCCTGCCGTGTAGACATTATCTCCATCGGTGTCTCGCCACTTCAGGGTTCTGTTGTTGATCACCAGATTTCCGTCCCCAGCCATTCTGGCGCCTGCCTTCGGGGCCATGAACAGCAGGAAGGCAGGAGGCGTGGCCGCATTATTCACGCCGGTAAAATCGGGGTCGGCGTAGTCTGTGGCAACGTCTGTCGGAGTGCTCATGCCCAGTCCGCCAGCGCCGACACCGAGCAGGGTTGCGTATTGCCGATTGTCAAGCAGATACTGCTCCTGACGCTGCGCAACATCGAGCAAGAATTGCTGGGCGGCGGCACGATGGGCTCGACGGATATACTCGTTGTAGGCCGGTACGGCAATCGCCAGCAAAATGCTGATGATCGCCACAACCATCATTAATTCAATCAGCGTAAAGCCGGAACTGTTGGGTTCTCTTGGATGATTGATCATCATTTTGCCTGGGAGGTAACGTGTTGGGCATGGCCTCAAGCGGGTCGGGCGGGGCCCAGACACAGCTCATCATAGTCGAGGGTGGGCTGCGAGCAAGCACGGCACGATATACGGCGGCTTGTGGGAGATGAGTGGTGCGGGGGGTATCGTTCGGCTGAGATCGAAGGGCTGGCAGTGGTCGAACCAGGCATTTTTCGAGATCATATCCGACGTATTTAATGGCAAGAAAATCGTCAGCCGCCATCCCAATGAGCGAACCACCGGGTAGTAGTTCGCCCGGGGTGATGACTACTGTAGTTCGCGCGGCAGGGCGAAGGTCACGTTTTCTTCAGTGCCGTCGAGTTGGCCTACCTTGGCCGGGTCGCCACCCGACAGGCGATCAACGACCTCCTGGACCAGCACCTCCGGGGCGGAGGCGCCGGCGGTGACGCCAACCCGGCTGGCGCCAGCGAGCCAGGCCGGGTCAATCTGTTCGGCCTGGTCGATGAGATAAGCGCGGCTGCCAATCAGTTCAGCGACTTCACGCAGGCGGTTGGAATTGGAACTCGACCGACTGCCGATGACGAGGATGACTTCGGTGGATCTGGCTAGCTGCTTGACCGAATCCTGTCGGTTCTGCGTGGCGTAGCAGATGTCGTCCTTCTTCGGGCCGATGATCTCGGGAAAACGCGCCTTCAAGGCCGCCACTACCTGGGCGGCGTCGTCGACCGACAGGGTGGTCTGTGTAACGTACGCCAGGCGGGCCGGCGCGTTGACCTGCAACTGGCGCGCGTCGACGACTGTCTCGACGAGATACATGCCATCAGGGCTTTGTCCCATGGTTCCCTCGACCTCAGGATGCCCCTTGTGGCCAATCATCACGATCTCGCGGCCCTCCTTGCGCATCTTGGCGACTTCGGCATGCACCTTGGTGACCAGTGGACAGGTGGCATCGAAGACCTTGAGGCCGAGTGCTGCGGCCTCTTCACGGACTGCCTTCGAGACGCCGTGGGCACTGAATATGACTGTACTGCCGGCGGGTGCCTGAGCCAGTTCGTCAATGAAGATGGCGCCCTTGGCACGCAGATCGTCACAGACGAACTGGTTATGCACCACTTCATGGCGGACGTAGATCGGTGCACCGAGGGTTTCGATGGCGCGTTCGACGATGGCGATGGCGCGCTCGACACCAGCGCAGAAACCACGTGGATTGGCAAGAATGACTTGCATGCGGGGCCTCACATGATGGCGATGATTTCGACTTCGAAACGGATCGGCTTGCCGGCAAGTGGATGGTTGAAATCGAAGAGCGCACCGCTGTCGGTCAGCTCGCGCAGAAAACCGGCAAAGCTGGTTGACCCGTTCGGGGAGCTGAACTCGATCAGAGAGTTGACCCGAAGTTCGATTTCCGGCGGCAACGCACTACGGGCGATGCGTTCGACGAGGCGTGGGTTGTGGGATCCAAAGGCGTCCAGACCGGCAAGATGGAAAACGTGACGCTTGCCGGCGGCAAGGCCGAGCAGGCAGCTTTCGAGCGAGTCGGCAAGCTGGCCACTGCCCATCTGGAGAGTGGCCGGCGAGAGGTCGAAAGTGCTGACGTAATCTCCGCCGTCATCGGCAGAGAGGCGGTAGTGCAGCGTCAGGAAGCTGTCGGACCTCACTGTAGCGACGGCAGCAGGCAGTGAGTCGGCGTTTGGTATGTCGATCAAGACGGCTCCTGGTGGCGGGTGTGCATGGAATCGGGTGTGCCCGGTTTGCGCGCAAACTGGTCCCAAGCCATCAGCAGCGCACCGATACAGATGGCCGAGTCGGCGATGTTGAAGGCTGGCCAGTAGAAACCCGCAGCGTGCCATTGAATGAAGTCAACCACGGCGCCGAAGCGCAGGCGGTCGATGACGTTTCCCAGCGCACCGCCGAGGATCAGGGTGAGGGCCAGCGAGAGTCTGAACTCACCGCTGTGACGCGGCAGGATGCTGACGATCCAGACCGAGATGCACAGCGCCAGGACCGTGAAAAACCAGCGTTGCCAACCGCCGGCGTCGGACAGGAAACTGAAGGCGGCACCGGGGTTGAAGGTTAGTACCCAGTTGAAGAAAGGTGCGAAGTAGATCGAGTCGCCAGGTTGCAGCCATGCGAGAACCAGCCACTTGCTGATCTGGTCGACGCCGACAATGATGCCGGCTAGCCACAGCCAGCGGTCGATATTACGCGAAGGCACGGGTCTCGCCCTCACCATACAGGTTTTCGATGCAGCGACCGCAGAGGCCGGGGTGATCGGGGTGAACCCCTACATCCGGGCGCAGGTGCCAGCAGCGCTCGCATTTGGCATGGGCCAGTGGCGCACAGAGAAGCCGGTCATTGGCGTCGCGAATGACTTGGGTCTGCGAGCAGATCAGGACAAAGCGCAGGTCGTCCCCCAGTGAAGAAAGAATCTCGTACTTCTCGCCATCGCAGTAGAGGCTCACCTCGGCCTGCAACGGTGAACCGATTTTGCCAGCGATGCGCAGTTCCTCGAGGGCGCGCATGACTTCGGCGCGATAATTACGGATTTTGTACCATTTTTCGAGCAGTTCGCCTTCAGACGCCGGTGACGGCAGCGCTTGCCAGGTGTGCAGCATCACCGACTGTTCGCGGTCACCAGTCTGTAGTTGCCAGATCTCTTCGGCAGTGAAGCAGAGGATCGGTGCCATCGCCTTGGTCAGGCTTTGCAGGATGTGCCACAGAGCGTTCTGCGCCGAGCGGCGCGCCGGGGAAGCAGTGGCCGTGGTGTATAGGCGGTCCTTGAGGATATCGAGGTAGAAGCCGCCGAGATCCTCGGAACAGAAGGTCTGTAGCGACTGCACGACGCGGTGGAACTCGAAGCGTTCGTAGTCGGCTTCGCATTGCGCTTGCATTTGCCTGGTCATGGCCAGGGCGTAACGGTCGATCTCCAGCCATTCCTCAATCGGCAGTCCGTCGCGGCTGGCATCGAAGTCCGAGGTGTTGGCGAGCAGAAAGCGCAGCGTGTTGCGAATGCGGCGGTAGGCTTCGACGACGCGTTTGAGAATCTCGTCGGAGATCGACAGTTCTCCCGAGTAGTCGGTAGCCGCGACCCACAGGCGAAGGATCTCGGCGCCGAGGGTATCGGCAATCTTCTGTGGTGCGATCACATTGCCTTTTGATTTCGACATCTTCAGGCCCTTGCCGTCAACGACGAAGCCATGCGTCAGCAAGGCCTTGTATGGCGCGCGGCCGTCCAGCGCGCAGCCGATCAGCAGCGAACTCTGGAACCAGCCGCGATGCTGATCCGAGCCTTCCAGATAGAGGTCGGCCGGATAAGCCAGTTGGCTGCGATGCGAGCCGCGCAGGACACTCGAGTGTGTCGACCCGGAGTCGAACCAGACGTCGAGGGTGTCGCTCATCTTGCGATACTCGCTGGCTTCGGTGCCGAGCAGTTCGCTGGCGTCGAGCGCGAACCACGCTTCGATACCGGCTTTTTCGACGCGTTGTGCGACGGCTTCGATGAGTTCGCCGGTGCGTGGATGCAGCGCCGCCGTTTCCCGATGCAGGAAGAAGGGCAGGGGAACCCCCCAGTTGCGCTGCCGTGAAACGCACCAGTCGGGGCGTGTGCGCATCATCGCTTCGAGGCGCGCACGACCCCAGGATGGGAAGAACTGCGTTTCGTCGACCGCACGCTCGGCACACCAGCGTAGTGTCGGCTGCTCATCACCAGGCGGGGCCGAAGTCGTGCCGGGTGAGTTGGGGCGGTGCTCCATGCCGATGAACCACTGTGTTGTGGCACGGAAAATGATCGGAGTCTTGTGGCGCCAGCAGTGAGGGTAGCTGTGCTGGATTTTTTCGGACTTGAGCAGGTGACCGTTGCTGGCGAGTTCCTGCAGGATGAGCGGGTTGGCCTCCCAGACCGTCTTCCCTGCAAGTTCGCCAACGGCCAGCGCTGGCGTGCCGGCAACGAAGCGCCCGTCATCACCGACCGGATTGTTAACCGGCAGACCGTAGACCTTGCCGATCAGGTAGTCGTCGGTGCCGTGCGCTGGTGCGGTGTGTACCAGACCGGTACCGGCTTCGATGGTGACATGCAGGCCGCAGATGATTGCCACGTCGCGCGGCTGGAACGGGTGTTTGAGCAGCACCTGCTTGAGCGCGACGCCCTTCGCAGCGCCGATCACCGTGCCGGTCAACCCATAACGCTGCAGGCAGGCTTCGGCGAGCTCACGCACGAGGATCAGCGTACCTTTTGGGGTATCGATCAACTGGTAGTCGAATTCCGGGTGCGCACAGACAGCCTCGTTGGCTGGCAGCGTCCACGGCGTCGTCGTCCAGATCACCGCGAAAGCCGGCCCGCGCAGGTGCGTCAGACCGAAAGCCCTGGCCACCTTGTCGGAATGATTCGGATGTACTTCAAAGGCGACGTCGATCGCAGCCGAAGTCTTATCTTCGTATTCGACCTCGGCTTCGGCCAGTGCGGAACCGCAATCGAGACACCAGTTGACCGGCTTCAGACCCTGATAAAGGTAGCCCTTCTCGAGAATCCTGCCGAGCGCGCGAATCTCGTCGGCCTCGGTCTTGAAGTTCATTGTCAGATAAGGCTGGTCCCATTCTCCGAGAATGCCAAGGCGGATGAAATCCTTCTTCTGGCGCTCGATCTGTTCATTGGCGAAGGCCCTGCACAGCTCGCGTACACGGTCGGCTGGGACATGCTTGCCGTGCAGTTTTTCGATCTGGTGTTCGATTGGCAGGCCATGGCAGTCCCAGCCTGGGACATAGGGCGCGTCGAAGCCGGCCAGCGTCCTGGCGCGGACGATCATGTCCTTGAGGATCTTGTTGACCGCATGGCCAATGTGAATGTCGCCGTTGGCGTAGGGGGGGCCATCGTGCAGGACGAAGCGCGGGCGCCCCTGCGAGACCTCGCGGATGCGCTCGTAGAGCCGGGTCTGTTGCCAGGCGGCAACCCATTGCGGCTCGCGGCGTGCGAGGTCGCCACGCATCGGGAAGGGCGTATCGGTGAGATTGAGGGTTTTCTTGTAGTCGGCCATGTTGGTTCTCACAACTGGAAGTACTGTTTCACGGCGGCAACATCGCTGGCGATCTGCGCCTTGAGAGCGCCATAGTCAGGAAATTTCATTTCATCCCGCAACTTGTGCAGGAAGCGGACGTTCAGATGGGCGCCATAGATGTCGGCGCAGAAATCAAGAAGATGCACTTCAAGCAGTGGCCGTACCACTTGCTGGGCACTCGGCCGGTAGCCGAGGTTGGCGGCGCCTCGGTGTGGGCCACCTGGCAGGCCTTTGACTTCGACCGCAAAGACTCCTTGCAGCGGTGGTCGTTCGTGTTTGATGCGAATGTTCGCAGTGTGAAAACCGAGTTGTCGTCCGATCTGATCGCCGTGCATGACGCGTCCGTCGATCGAATAGGGACGGCCGAGCAGACGCGCCGCGTGTTCAAGCCGCCCGGACTGCAGGGCGTTGCGAACAGCCGAACTCGAAGCGCGCTCGCCATCGAGAGTGATGCTTTCCATGGACTCGACCTGAAAACCGAGCCTGGCGCCGGCGTTGCGCAGCGTTGCAAAGTCGCCGGCGCGCCCAGCGCCGAAGCGAAAATCGTCGCCGACAATCAGATGCCGGACGCGCAGCGCGTCAACCAGCACCCGTTCGATGAATTCTTCGGCGCTCAAGGCGGCGAAACGAGCATTGAAATGGCAGACGTGCACCATGTTGACGCCGTCGTCGGCGAGTAATTCAAGCTTCTCACGTAGTGTGGACAACCTTGATGGTGCCGATTCGGGTACAAAGAATTCGCGCGGATGTGGTTCAAAGGTGAGCACTGCTGCCGGTAGGCCGAAGCTTTTCGCCGCCGCCGTCAGACGAGCGAGCAGTGCGCGATGGCCAAGGTGCACGCCGTCGAAGTTGCCAACGGTCAGGACGGTGGCACTGGGCGCTATCTGTGAAAAACCGCGATAGACGAGCATCAGGAGCGAGTGGGAGCGGACAAAACATGCGATTATAACCAGTTTTGTCTTCTTCTCCTTGTTTAAGGTCGGCGATGAAGGTCAGCAATTGCTACCATTGCGGTCAGCCCATACCCACTTCAGTAGATCTTGCGGTCAACATCGACGGGCAGCCGCGCGCCATGTGCTGCGGTGGATGCCAGGCAGTGGCACAGACTATAGTAGACAACGGACTGACCGACTACTACCGTCATCGCGATACCTTGCCGAATGCGCCACACGAAGCTCTGCCGGAGATCGTCGAGAGCCTGCGATTCTACGATCACGCCGATTTCCAGAAGGGCTTTGTACGGGACCTCGACGGCGGTCCCGACAGTAGCGAGCGCGAGGCCTCGCTGATTCTCGAGGGGATCACCTGTTCAGCGTGCATCTGGCTCAACGAGCAGCAGCTTTGCCGCCTCGCGGGGGTGACTGCAGTCGATATCAATTACGCGACGCGGCGTGCGCGAGTGCGTTGGGACGAGAGGCGGATCAAGCTGTCGGACATTCTCGCGGCAATATCGGCGATCGGATATCGAGCTTATCCCTACGACACCGCGAGAAGCGAGGAACTGGCGCGCCAGGAACGGCGCGGCGCGCTGTGGCGAGTGTTCGTCGCCGGTTTCGGCATGATGCAGGTGATGATGTACGCCGTGCCGGTATATTTCGCGGGGGCCGGCGAAATGATGCCGGCGGCTGAACAATTGTTGCGCTGGGCCAGTCTGGTCCTGACAGTGCCTGTGGTCTGCTATTCGGCCGCGCCCTTCTTTCGCAATGCCTGGCGCGATCTCCGGCTGCACCGTGCAGGAATGGATGTGCCGGTGGCACTGGGAGTTGGGGCTGCCTTCGCAGCCAGCGTCTGGGCGACGCTGACTGCAAGTGGCGAGGTCTATTTCGACTCGGTGACGATGTTCGTCTTCTTTCTGCTGAGCGGTCGATTCCTGGAAATGACCGCTCGCCAGCGCGCGGTCAGCGTCACCGAGGCACTGGCCCGGCTGATGCCGGTGGTGGCGGCGCGAGTATCGGCGTACCCGGCGAGTCGCGACTTCGAACAGGTGATGGCCGCCGATCTGCAGCGTGGTGATGTCGTCCTGGTCAGACCTGGCGAGACGATTCCGGCGGACGGGAAAGTCATTGAAGGCGAGAGTAGTGCCAGCGAGGCGTTGTTGACGGGGGAAAGTGCGCCGGTGCAGAAACGCCCGGGTGTATCGGTCACTGCTGGTGCGGTAAATATCGAGAGCCCGTTGCTGATCGAGGTGACGCAGGTCGGCGATGCGACTCGACTGTCGGCAATTGTCCGTCTGATGGAGCGCGCGGCCTCCGAGAAGCCGCGTATCGTTGAACTGGCGGACCGCATTGCCAGCCACTTCATCGTCACGCTGCTGTTTCTTGCTGCGGCGGTGGCTCTCGCCTGGTGGTTCATCGACCCTCGGCAGATGCTGTGGATCACAGTTTCGGTGCTGGTCGTCACCTGTCCCTGTGCCTTATCGCTGGCCACCCCGGTAGCGTTGACGGTGGCCAGTGGAGCAATGGCCAGGATCGGCCTGCTGGTGACGCACAGTCATGCCGTTGAATCCCTGGCGCAGGCCAGTCATTTCGTTTTCGACAAAACCGGGACGTTGACCACCGGCGAAATGCAGGTGCTTGAAATACTGCCTCTTGGCAGACTCGATCAGCAAGACAGTCTGGCGCTGGCGGCGGCTCTCGAGCAGGCGTCGGAGCATCCGATCGCCGCCGCCTTGCGGCAGGCCACCGGGGGCAAGTTGCTGCCGGCGGTCGACGAGCCGAGCAACGAGCCGGGGTCCGGCATGAACGCCCAGAATGCCGGACGGTCGGTGCGTCTCGGCCGCCCGGACTATGTTCAGGTGCTGCATGGCAAGCCCCTGCCGGACGCTGCACAGTCTCTGCTTACGAGTAGCGATACGGTGATCGCGCTCGGCGACGAGTCGGACTGGATTGCACTGTTTCGCCTTGGCGACAAAACACGGCCGGAAGCGGCGGCGATGGTCGCGGCACTGCGTGCCGGAGGGCGACAGGTGGCGCTGTTGACTGGTGACGCTGCACCGGCTGCCCATCGTGTTGCGCAGGCACTGGGTATCGACGAGGTGCTGGCGAACGCGTCACCACAGGCCAAGCACGACTATGTGCGCCACTTGCAGGCCAACGGGGCGGTGGTGGCGATGGTCGGTGACGGCGTCAATGATGCCCCGGTATTGGCGCAGGCGCAGGTTTCGGTAGCCATGGGGGGTGGGTCGCAATTGGCACGCACACAGGCCGATCTGGTGCTGCTTTCCGAAAACCTGGATCATCTCTGGCGCGGCGTGGTCGTTGCGCGGCGTACTTTGCACGTGATTCGGCAGAATCTGTTATGGTCTTTTGCCTATAACCTGGTTGCCTTGCCACTGGCGATGAGTGGCTTCATTACGCCGTGGATGGCCGGCATCGGCATGTCCGGGAGTTCATTGCTGGTGGTTGCCAATTCGTTACGGCTGCAGAAAGGCTGCAAGGGCTGATCGATGATGGAAACGCTGTACTTGCTGATTCCGATTTCCGTGGCGCTGGTCTTCCTGATCGCCATTGCCTTTTGGTGGTCACTGCGCAACGGCCAGTTCGATGACCTCGAAGGGCCGGCCTACCGCATTCTGATGGATGACGATCGCTCATCAGATCTGTCATCGCAAGCTTCGGAGAACGTTACCAAGGGGGGACCGGATGGGGTGCCCGCCTCGGATAGTTGTAGGCCAGGCCCGGCGGCCAATCTGTGCGACTCTTGACGCAAGTCAAGAGGATTCTCCAACGGCTTGGGATAATTTATCCGTCGATGGTGGGTTTGCTGATGGATCCAATGCGTAGGGGGATGAGGGATGTTGCTTTGTTGGGGTGGGGGGGTGCGTTGCAACGCCCCCTTTTTTGTGCGGCATGATTCGCTGGCGAAGGCCGTGGCGCTTGATCTGTGTCAAATTGGAGCCCGAAAGGTTAGAATAGCATCCATATAGTCAATGCTCGGCATAAGGGCATTCAGGGCGGTGAAAGCCGGTTTCTAGTCAAAAACGAGGTGAGTCCATGTTGGAAGCTCAGTCAACATACAACTACAAGGTGGTGCGGCAGTTTGCCGTGATGACCGTCATCTGGGGGATTGTCGGAATGCTGGTGGGGGTGATCATTGCCGCCCAACTGGTCTGGCCTGATCTCAACTTCGGGCCGTATCTGCATTTCGGTCGCCTGCGGCCATTGCATACCAACGCGGTTATTTTTGCCTTTGGTGGCTGCGCCTTGTTTGCGACCTCCTACTACGTTGTTCAACGCACCAGCCATGCGAGGATCTTTTCGGATGGTCTAGCGGCGTTCACCTTCTGGGGCTGGCAACTGATCATCGTCCTGGCCGCGATCACCCTGCCGTTGGGTTTCACGTCGGGCAAGGAATACGCCGAACTCGAATGGCCGATCGACATTCTGATCACCGTGGTCTGGGTCGCTTATGCGATCGTGTTCTTCGGTACCATTGCCAAGCGCAAGGTCACCCATATCTATGTGGCGAACTGGTTCTACGGCGGCTTCATTCTCGCCGTTGCTCTGCTGCACGTGGTCAACAGCGCCGCCATTCCGGTCTCGCTGACCAAATCCTATTCAGTCTATGCTGGTGTGCAGGACGCGATGGTGCAGTGGTGGTATGGCCATAACGCGGTTGGCTTCTTTCTTACGGCAGGCTTCCTGGGAATGATGTACTACTTTGTCCCGAAGCAGGCCGGTCGCCCGGTCTATTCATATCGCTTATCGGTGGTGCATTTCTGGGCGCTGATTTTCACCTATATGTGGGCCGGTCCGCACCATCTGCATTACACGGCACTGCCGGACTGGACCCAATCGGTGGGCATGCTTTTCTCGCTGATTCTGCTGGCCCCTTCGTGGGGAGGCATGATCAACGGGGTGATGACCCTCTCGGGTGCCTGGTACAAACTGCGTGACGACCCGATCCTCAAGTTTCTGATTACGTCTCTGTCATTCTACGGCATGTCAACCTTTGAGGGTCCGATGATGTCCATCAAGACGGTTAATGCGCTGTCGCACTACACCGACTGGACGATTGGTCACGTGCATTCGGGTGCGCTGGGCTGGGTGGCGATGATCTCGATCGGTGCGATCTACTATTTGTTGCCGCGCCTATATGGCAAGTCCGAAATGTTCAGCGTCAAGCTGATTACCGTGCACTTCTGGGTATCGACAATCGGCGTCGTTCTCTATATCGCCTCGATGTGGATTGCCGGGGTGATGCAGGGGCTGATGTGGCGTGCGGTCAATCTCGACGGAACCCTGACCTACAGCTTCGTGGAATCGGTCAAGGCTTCGTATCCGTTCTGGGCGATCCGTTTTCTCGGCGGCTTTCTCTTCCTGTTCGGCATGCTGATCATGGCATACAACATGGTCAAGACGATCGCCAGTGGCCGTTCGGTCGATGATGCACGCGTCGTCCTCGTGCCAGCCGCTCATCACGCCTGACCGGAGAAACAATATGAAACTTACGCATGATGCAATCGAACGCAATGTGACCTTGATGGTGGTACTCACCCTGTTGGTGGTCAGCATCGGCGGCTTGGCCGAAATCGTGCCGCTTTATTTCCAGAAGTCCACCACCGAGCCGGTGGCTGGGCTCAAGCCTTACGATCCGGTGCGTCTGACCGGTCGGGATGTATACATTCGCGAAGGTTGCTTCCTTTGTCATTCGCAAATGATTCGCCCGTTCCGTGCGGAAACCGAGCGTTATGGGCATTATTCGGTCGCCGGTGAGTTCGTTTACGACCATCCGTTCCAGTGGGGTTCGAAGCGTACCGGTCCAGACCTGCATCGGGTCGGGGGCCGCTATTCGGATGAATGGCACCGTGCGCACCTGATCAATCCGCGTGACCTGGTTCCCGAGTCCAACATGCCTGCCTTCGCTTTTCTCGAGAAGGCGCCTGCTGATGCGAACAGCATCGAGGCCAAGATGCACGCCTTGCGCAAGGTTGGAGTGCCCTATACCGATGATGAAATTGCCGGGGCCAGAAAACAGCTGGAAGGAAAGAGCGAACTGGACGTACTCATCGCTTATCTGCAGGGGATGGGCATCGAAATGAAGAACGTCAAGTAATCAGCGCATGGACATCAACGATCTGCGAGCCATCGTAACCGTCGTTTCCCTGCTGACTTTCCTTGGGATAGTCTGGTGGGCCTACGGCGTGAAGGGCAACAAGAAGCGCTTTGAAGAAGCGGCAATGCTGCCGTTCGCCGATGAAGAGGCGGATCTGGCCGAATTGGGCCTGGACCGTAACGGACAAAGGAAAGCATCATGAACGATTTTGTGAATCAGTTTTGGAACTGGTACGTTATTCTCTTCGTGCTGGTCAGTATCATCGCTTGCGGTGTGCTGCTATGGATGCAAAGTGTTCCCACCGGTGGCAAGGGCGATACCACTGGGCATGTCTGGGACGAGACCCTGGAGGAATACAACAACCCGCTGCCAAAGTGGTGGATGTGGCTGTTCTACATTACTGTCATATTCGGACTGGTTTACTGCGCGTTCTATCCGGCGCTGGGCAGTTTCCAGGGCATGCTGGGCTGGTCGTCGAGTGGACAACTGACAAAAGAATTGGCCAAGGCGGATGAACAGACCAAACCACTCTACGACAAGTACATGAAAATGGACCTGCGGACACTGGCGGCCGATAAGGAAGGCAACGAGACCGGTAAGCGTCTGTATCTGACCTACTGCATGCAGTGTCATGGAGCCGACGCACGCGGCTCGAAGGGTTTCCCGAATCTGGCTGACCATGATTGGCAGTGGGGTGGCGAGCCGGAGGCCATTGTCCAGACGATCAGCGCCGGCCGGGTCGGAATGATGCCGCCACATGCCCAGATCGGGGCCGAAACCATCAAGGATCTTGCCAATTACGTGCGATCTCTGTCGGGGTTGCCTGCGGATTCACTGCGCGTGGCCAAGGGGCAGGAGGCTTTCAACAGCGTCGGATGTTCGGGCTGTCATGGTCCGGATGCAAAGGGCATGCAAGCCCTGGGTGCCCCGAATCTGACCGACAAGATCTGGCTCTACGGTAGCGCAGAATCGTCGATTATCGAGACCATTACCAAGGGCCGCACCAACCAGATGCCGGCCTGGAAGGATTTTCTCGGAGAAGAAAAGGTGCACGTCCTGGCCGCCTATGTGTTGAGTCTGAGCACAGGCAGCAAATAGTCAAGGTCGATCATCGCGGAGCGGCTCGGGCTGCTCCGCCCCTTTCTAGTTTGCGCTGCGCCGCTGCTTTGCTACAGAACCTGCAATGCGCTCTCCCTGATTCAAATCAACGCCATGTTCTCGCCAAAGAGGTAATATCAGCGTTCGATGTAATTCTGAAATAGATCGGAGCTGAGATCATGAACCAGATGGCCAGTGGCAAGGCCAAGGCAATTCCTGTCCAAGTTGATGGTTTGTATGAGAAACATCATACCGTTTATGCCCGGAGCGTAACCGGGTTTTTCAACAGTTGGCGGTGGGTGATGGTCTGCGTGACCCAGGCCTTGTTCTATGGGCTATGCTGGATCGAATGGGGCGGTCGGCAGGCGGTGCTCTTCCACATTACCGAACGCAAGTTTTACATTTTTGGCCTGGTTTTCTGGCCGCAAGATGTGATCTACCTGGCCGTACTACTGGTGATTTCTGCGTACGGGTTGTTCCTGGTGACGGCCGTGGGTGGTCGTCTGTTCTGCGGTTATGTCTGTCCGCAGACGGTCTACACTGAAATCCTGATGTGGATCGAACGTAAGATCGAGGGCGAACGCCCGGCGCGAATGAAGCTCGACTCGCAGCCGATGTCTCCGCGCAAGTTTCGTCTCAAGTTCATCAAACATTCGCTGTGGCTGCTGGTGGCCTTGTGGACAGGAATCACCTTTGTCGGCTATTTCACGCCGATCAAGGAATTGCTCAACGAAATCGCGGCTTTCGAACTGGGGCCATGGGAGGCTTTCTGGATATTGTTCTACATGGCTTTCCTCTATCTGATGGCCGGTTTCCTGCGCGAGCAGGTCTGCAAATACATGTGTCCGTATGCGCGCTTCCAGGGGGTGATGTTCGATCCGGATACTCTGATCATCAGCTATGATCCCGAACGAGGTGAGCCACGGGGGGGGCGTCGGAAAGGTACCGTAGCTTCCACAGCGAAGCCACTCGGCGACTGCGTGGACTGCAGCATCTGTGTTCAGGTTTGTCCAACCGGTATTGATATCCGTAATGGTCTGCAACTCGAATGTATTGCGTGTGCAGCCTGCATCGATGCCTGCGACCAGGTGATGGACAAGGTGGGTTCCCCGCGTGGACTGATCCGCTACTCGACCGAAAATGCCCTGGCCAAGCACTATACAGTCGGCGAGATGTTTTCCCACCTTCTGCGACCGCGGACGCTGCTGTACTCGAGCATCCTGCTGGCGATCGTTCTGGCAGCAGCGTGGAGTCTCGCCCACCGGGTGCCCTTGAAAGTGGATGTCCTGCGTGACCGTTCGACCTTGTCACGCGAGGCGGACGATGGACGCATCGAGAACGTGTTCAGATTGCACATTTCGAATACCGACGAAGCACCACATCGCTATTCGATCAACGTCAGCGGTATTGATGGTATCGATATTGTGGGTGAACGCAGCGTGGAACTCCCATCAGCTTCATCGAAGACGGTGGCGCTGTCTGCGCGTGTTGAGCCGGCGGCGGGCAAGAAGGGTTCGAATCCGATCTTCTTTGAAGTACGGGCCGAACAGAACGAAAAAATCGCCGTGCGTGAGAAGACGAGTTTCTTCCTGCCATGAACTCCAGACTGAATGTCGGCACCTCGGTGTGGTATCGCGAGCCGTGGCCGTGGATTTTGATGTTGGGTCCTCTGATCGTCATCGTCGCAGGTATTTTGACCACCTATCTGGCTGTGGTCAGCAGTGATGGCCTGGTAGAAGACGACTACTATAGGCAGGGCCTGACGGTCAATCAGCGCTTTGCACGCGATCATCGGGCTATCGAGCTGGGAATCGAGGCCGAATTGCTCATGGGTACCGATGGGAATCGGATTCGTGCGCTGCTACGCGGCAAGGACGGGGTCCGCCTACCGGAAACGCTGAAGCTGCGCATCGCTCACCCGACGCGTCAGGGTTTTGATCAGCAGGTGCTCCTACGTTCCTCCGGCGGAGGGGCGGTCTATACTGGAACCGTGAAGCCGTTTGCTGGCCGCTGGCACATTACGCTTGAGGACGACGGGCAGCAGTGGCGGTTGGTGGGCGAATGGATGGCCGAGAAGGAATCGGTTCTGCGATTGCCCGTGGCTGTCGTCGGAACGGGAACGGCAGCGACAAAGGGAAATTCCGATTAGAGTGGGAGGGTCAGAGCAGGTCGATGCTCGAATCGGCCCATTCTCGCTTGTGGTCTGCCTTGGTGGTGTCCGCTTTAGCACATGTGGGCTTGTTGACCATGGTCGTCGAAATTTTGCCATTGCGCCTTGCAGTGGCCACGAAGCCGATCCTGGCGGTGCTCAAGATGCCAAATCAGGCGCTGCCGGCGGATGTTGCCGTGCCGTTGCCTACCTCCATCCATTCGTCGGCGCGCCCCAGAACGGCGCCGCAGTCGATTCCTGTGCAACCTGTCCGCAAGGAAACGCGGGGGCGCCCGGTCGACCCGGCAGTACTGGCGTTCCCGGCGCACGGCAAAGCTGAGCGCTCGTCGCCATCGCCATCGCCATCGCCATCGCCATCGCCATCGCCATCGCCATCGCCATCGCCATCGCCGTCAGTGTCAGAGGGGGGAGCATCGCCCGCTGGTACGTCCAATGTACTGAGTGAAGGAGCCAGTGCCGACGACCTGCGCCAGTATCGTGTCGCGCTGGCGATCGCTGCACGCCGTTTCAAGCGATACCCGCCGGTGGCACGGGAGCGTGGCTGGGCAGGTCGGGTCGAGGTCGCGGTGAACCTGAGTTCGTGGCAGCCAAGCCCGCGATTCTCTCTGTCCCAGTCAAGTGGGCATTCCGAACTCGATGAACAGGCGCTTTCGATGATCGAACAAGCCTCGGCCATCACGACCTTGCCTGAAAGTCTCAGGGGTAAGGATTTCCGGGTATTGCTACCGATTGAATTCACCCTTTCGGATGATCGCTAACCCTGTGCCAATCTTGGTGAGGCTGCAGTGTTTCTTCATGGAACACGAACCGGCCCGCACTGCGATCGGAAAAATAGGCTTTCAGGCATAGGGTAACGCTCTGAAAGGCGAGATCCTGCCATGGAATGGCAACTTCCGAGAAGAGTGCTGTTTCGAGGGTTTCCAGGCCCGCAGAGAAACCGATATCGAGCAGTCGGGCACGGTAGAACAGGTGTACCTGGTTGATATGCGGCACATTGATCAGCGAAAAGAGTTGTCTGATATCGACCCGGGCACAGGCTTCCTCGAGCGTTTCACGGATGGCTGCCTGGGTCGTCGTTTCTCCGTTTTCCATAAACCCGGCAGGCAGGGTCCATAAGCCATAGCGAGGGGCAATCGAACGTCGGCACAGCAAAATTTGATCCTGCCATTCGGCAATACAGCCGACGACAAGCTTAGGGTTGAGGTAATGAATTGTCCCGCAGTGCTGGCAGACGTGGCGTGGCAGGTTATCGCCCTCCGGAATGATCAGGCTGACCGTTCGGCCGCACTGACTGCAGAATTTCATGGGTGGGACCCCTCTGGCGATGGTTTGATCATCCAGCAAGTTTATATGATTCGTACCGAGAAGGAATGCGTGCGCGAGTGGGTATTGCGCGGGAGCGGCGAGGACGCCTGAGAGATTGATCGTGCGGCAAGAACTGCCAGTCATGCGCCGAAGATGAGGTAGAGGTACCCCGAGAATTGGCTGCTGTGAGTGGTTCGCAATCTGGCTAGAATGCGGGACAATGACGGGCCTGGAGCTGCGACGTTCGCGGAACGTGCAATCACGAGAAGGACGGGAGGGGAGGGCGGATGTTTCTGATTGTTGGGTATGTGATCATTCTGGCGGCAGCACTGGGAACCTATTCGGTTCACGGCAGCCTGGCTGCCCTATGGGTACCGCTTGAATATGTCGCGATCGTTGGTCTGACGATCGGTGGCTTTGTCGCATCCAACGACATCAAGATCATCAAGACGACGGTGGGTGCATTGCCGGGGATCTTCAAGGGCTCGAAGTTTACCAAGGTGCTCTACGTCGATCTGTTGGCGATGCTCTTCGAGGTGCTGGCCAAGGTGCGCAAAGAAGGCCTGATGTCGATCGAAAGCGACGTCGAGAATCCGCAAAACAGCCCCATATTCAGCAAGTATCCGTCGCTTGTCGGTGATCATCATGTGATGGAATTCATTACCGATTACTTGCGGATGATGGTTGGCGGCAACCTCAATGCCATCGAGATCGAAAATCTGATGGATATAGAAATCGAGACGCACCACCACGAGGCCGAGACACCGGGGCATGTGGTATCCAAGGTCGCTGACGCCGTGCCGGCCTTTGGTATCGTCGTGGCGGTGATGGGGGTGGTCAACGTCATGGGCTCGGTGGGTGAGCCACCGGCCGTGCTCGGGAAGATGATCGGCGGAGCGCTGGTGGGGACCTTCCTCGGCATTCTCATTGCCTACGGTTTCGTTTCGCCGGTGGCCAACCTGCTTGAGCAGAAGGCACAGGACGGTGCGAAGATTTATCAGGTGATCAAGGTCGTCCTGCTGGCGTCGATGTCCGGTTATGCGCCGCAAGTGGCCGTCGAGTTCGGGCGCAAGACGCTGGTGGCCGGGGTTCGTCCGACTTTCAGCGAACTCGAGGAGGAACTCAAGAACCGCAAGGGCAAGTAAGCCATGCTATTGCAGATGTCCGGAGGAACTGAGTGAGCGACGATGTACGACCGATAGTCATCAAGCGCGTCAAAAAATTCGCGGCGGGTCACCACGGTGGTGCGTGGAAGATCGCCTATGCCGACTTCGTGACGGCGATGATGGCTTTTTTCCTGTTGATGTGGCTGCTGGGGTCGACTGCCAGTGGTGACTTGAAAGGGATCGCCGATTATTTTCAGAACCCGCTGAAGATCGCTTCCACGGGTGGTTCGGGGACGGGTGACAGTTCGAGTGTGCTCAAGGGCGGCGGCAAGGATTTGTCGCGCACCGCAGGACAGGTCAAGGGGGGTGACGTGGAGGCCAAGAGCAAGGCGGTGAACCTCAAGGAAACCAATGCCGAACTCGCGCGCAAGGAGTTCGAAGAGCGTGAAAAGATGATGCTCAGCGATCTCAAACAGAGTATCGAGAAATTGATCGAGAGCAATCCGGCGATCCAACAGTTCAAGAGTCAGCTTCTGATCGACATTACCAGTGAAGGTTTGCGAATTCAGATCGTCGATGAGCAGAATCGTCCGATGTTCGATACCAGCAGTGCCGAGCTGAAACCCTATACGCGGGTGATTCTGCGCGAGATCGGCAAGGCGCTGAATGCCGTACCGAACAAGCTGAGTCTGTCGGGTCATACCGACGCGGCGCAATTTGGTGGTGGCGAAAAGGGTTTCTCGAACTGGGAGCTTTCGGCGAATCGTGCGAACGCGTCCCGGCGCGAGATGATTCTCGGCGGGATGGATGAACACAAGGTGTTGCGCGTTGTTGGACTCGCGTCCACGGTATTGTTCGACAAGAACGACCCGCTCAGTTCGGTCAATCGCCGGATCAGCATCGTCGTTCTGAACAAAAGATCGGAAGAGTCGCTATTGCAGGAGGACGGCAAGGGTGACGCGGTCGAAGTCGGTACGCAGGGAATCGACAGCAAGAAGATGACGCCACCAGCCACCCCTGGCGGAAAACCCGGTTGATGCGCAGCAGCCAGTAGGCGGTCAGATTTGCGGAACAGTGTCCAGGAAAGCACGCCGCCGCATCAGCTTGTCGTAGAGACGCGCGAGGTTGGGATGCTTTTCCTGCCAGTCGATGTCGGGAAAACGGAATGCCAAGTAGCCGAGCGCACATCCGACAGCCACGTCAGCGAGCGAAAAATGGGTTCCCATGCACCAGGTATTGTCGGCCAGTTCGCCTGACATGAACTCCAGGCTGCGGATGATCTTGTCTTCCTGGCGTGCCACCCATTCGCTGCTCTGCAGCTCGCCAGGCCGCTTCTTTTCCAGAAAAACCAGTGCGGCCGCATCGCATACGCCGTCCGCCAAGGCTTCCCAACGTTTGACTTCAGTCCGTTCGCGATTTTGCCCCGGCATCAGCTTGTTGTTCGGCGCCACATTGTCCAGGTACTCGACAATCACCCGTGAATCGAACAGAACAGTATTGTCGTCGAGGACGAGTATCGGGATCTTTCCGAGCGGATTGACGTGGGCGACCTGATTTTCCGGTGTCCAAGGAGAGTCGAGTTCGAAATCGTAGTCGATCTTCTTCTCGGCCAGCACGACGCGCGTTTTGCGGACGTAGGGACTGGTCAGTGATCCGATAAGCTTCATTGGCTTCCTGAGGGTAATTGCTTGCACAAGATTATAGCATCGTGCCTGTATCCCGTTTACGGCTAAATCTCACTGACAGGTAGAATAGCAGGCTATCTGTGTACGCCTTAAGGAGTGCCTGCATGCCGGTGTTTTCCCTGACTTCTCTTTCCCCGCTGGACGGTCGTTATGCGGGCAGGCTTGATGCCCTGCGACCGCAGTTTTCCGAATACGGACTGATTCGGCGCCGCTTGCAGGTTGAACTGGCATGGCTCAAGGCGTTGGCCGCCGAGCCGCATTTTGCCGAGATTCCTGCTTTCTCACAGGGAACACTCGTCGAGCTGGATTCGTTGTTGGCCGATTTCGGCCCGCAGCAGGCTGGCGAGGTCAAAGAGATCGAGGCGGTGACCAATCACGATGTCAAGGCACTGGAGTACTGGATCCGGAAACGTCTGGCGAACAACGCTGAAGTCATGCGCGTTGCAGAGTTCATTCACTTTGCGTGTACCTCCGAGGATATCAACAATCTTGCGCACGCCCTGATGCTGCAGTCGGCGCGCGACGAAACGCTCCTGCCGATGCTTGACAGGGCGGTTGCCCGTCTCAGGGAACTTGCCCATGAGTTGGCTGACTTGCCGATGATGTCGCGTACGCATGGCCAGCCGGCAACACCGACGACACTCGGCAAGGAAATGGCAAACACGGCCTATCGCCTTGGCCGTGCCCGCTCGGCGATCGCCAGGGTGCAACTACTCGGCAAGATCAATGGGGCGGTCGGCAACTACAATGCGCATCTTGCGGCTTACCCGGACTTTGACTGGGAGAACTTTGCCAGAACTTTCGTTGAATCACTGGGACTGGAATTCAACCCTTACACGATTCAGATCGAGCCACACGACGCACTGGCGGAGTTGTTCGACGCCTTTGCGCGTGCTAACCTGGTTCTCATCGACCTGAACCGGGATGTCTGGGGCTACATCTCGCTGGGTTTCTTCAAGCAAAAACTCAAGGATGGCGAGATCGGTTCTTCGACGATGCCGCACAAGGTGAACCCAATCGACTTCGAGAACTCCGAGGGCAATCTTGGTCTGGCCAATGCCGTCTTGCGCCATCTTGCCGAGAAATTGCCGGTCTCGCGCTGGCAACGCGACCTGACCGATTCGACAGTGCTGCGCAATATGGGGGTCGCACTCGGCTATACGCTGCTCGCCTACGACTCGCTGTTACGCGGTTTGAACAAACTCGAAGCCGATACGGCCTGTCTGCATGCCGACCTCGATGCCAACTGGGAACTGTTGGCCGAACCCGTGCAGACGGTGATGCGTCGATATGGGGTTGCCAACCCCTACGAGAAGCTCAAGGAGCTGACCCGCGGCAAGCGGGTTTCGCGCGAGGACATGCGGCGCTTTGTCGAGTCTCTGGAAATACCGGCGAAGGCAAGGGCCGACCTGCTCGAACTGACACCATGGAATTACCTCGGGATGGCAGCCGAACTGGCGCGGAGGATCTGATGTCGCCTGCAGAAGGCCCCAGGAGTTTGGCAGAGCAAGCGCCAGCCGAAGTCGGCGAAAGGATTCTCTGCCCCAGTTGCGAGCGCCTGGTGCCTGCCGGTTCATCCTATTGCCCGTATTGCTGTGGCGAAGATGGTCGGCGTGGCGCAATCAAGCGTGGTGTGTTCATCGGCGGGGTCTTCGGCTTGCTGGCAGGTGGCCTGGCTGCCGCCGTCTGGTCTTCGATCGTCGGCCCCGAACAGACTACCGGCGAGCTGGTTCTGGCGATCACCCTGGCCTGCGGGGTGATCAGCAGCGTGCTTGGTGCGATACACAACCGCAATGGGTGAGCGATGCCAGTTTGCTGGGGGCTATTCTGCGTCGCACCCGACGCCGCTTGCTGAAGCGAAATTCGCAGGCCTGTCGATGTTCATCGTTGATCTCCTCAACGTTTCGACGCACTATTGTTCATCTGTCTGACAAGCCGCCACGCCATTCCGCCCAACACGAGCACGCCGAGCAGCAGAACGCCCCACAGGACGTAAGTGCGATTGCGCGCCGAGCGGCCGGCTTGCGCCGCGGCGCTTTCAGCAGCCGTGCCGGTGTTGCCGCTTTTTAGTTCGCCGACCTGAGCAGATTCCAGCTGGCCGAGTTCGTTTGCAGTAAAACCGGGTGCGACCTGGCTGAGCGGCTGGCTGGTCGGGCGGGCATCGGGGTGGCCAAAGTGCAGGCGATAGGGGGGCGTGCCGCCAGCGAGAAAAACCAGCGTCGCCGGTTGCCAGGTCAGGCCCAGTTCGGGCTGCGCCGTGGCCGCGGCATTCAGCGGACGGATCACCCACTCCTGCTGGTGGCCAGGGCGGATCGTCAGCGGACCGGAACGTCGGGTCTCGCCGTTCTGGGTGATCTGGTAGAAGGTGGCGCGAGCGCTCGGCTGAAAGACCCATTCCGTCGCCTTGCCGACTTGCCGGCTTGGCCGTTCGACGTAGGCCCCGAGCGCCATTGGGTAGACGATGTTGGCCTCGCTCAGCTTGACGCTGATCTGTTCGACTGGCATGGCGATGCTGGCCTTGTAGAGCAGATCCCCGGCCTGCTGTCCGGACACGGGCTTGAGCCAGAGGGTTTCGCGAAAAGGTTCGCTGCGTTGTCGGGTGACGACTTCAGCCTGGATGTCGGCAAAGAGGACAGGCTCGCCACGACGCCAGGTCAGGCGAGCGTAGCGGAATATCTGTGTACTCAATTCGAGACGGTCATGGGCCAGCATCTGGGCGTTGTCGTTGCTCAGCCAGCCAAGTTCGGCAGCGCCGATGGCGGACCATTGCCTCAGGTCGTTGCTGGTTTCCAGCCAGATCTGGGCGTTGTAATTGGCCCGCCCCTTCGGCGCACCGAAACGCAACGCTTCGATGTGCGCCGTAGCGGTTTCGTTGTCCTTGTCCTTGTCGTTGCCCTTTTCGACTGGGCCGAAATCGAGAATCAGGCTGTCGAGGACGGTACCGCCACGGTCATTCGCCTTGCCGGCATGCGCCTGTACTGACAGGACGCTCCCGTCAGAACGCGTCTGGATGTCGATATCGATGGCGGAAGAGCCCCCGGCTGCCATGCGCGTCTTCGAGTGAACGGGAAAAATTCTCGCCGCCAGCCAGGTCCGCAGCTCCAGTCGCTGCTCCGGCGGACGATGCAGGGCATGGGGCTGAGCAGTGCCCTGGGCATCGAAGACTCGCAGATCATCCAGGCCAGCAGTCCGGGCATGCAGATAGACCGACTGCGGCAGGCGCAGTGCAACCACGCCTTGTTTGCCGTTGACCTGCAAGGGCAAGGCATGAGAATAGTCGGCCGGCGTATCGCTTCCTGGCGGCGATGCAGCGCAACTCGAGGCCATGCACAGCAGGAACAGAAAGGCAGACGCGGTTTTGGCGGGAGCTTGATGCATGGTCGTCATTCGGTAGCGGTGGATTTTGCAGAGGGGAATGGCGCCAGGTAGCCGATGGCCAGCATGAGGATGCCCACACCGAGGAAGGAGATGATACGTTCGATGCCGCCCACGTTGGAGAGATCGACCATGAACAGTTTGAAGACCACCAGGGCCAGCAAGGCGGCACCGGCCATCCACAGCGCGCGCTGCCGCTGCCGCGCGGCAACACGCATCAGCACCAGCGCGCTGGTGCTCCACACCAGAGCCAGCATGGCCTGCACAAACTGCGAGTGGAACAGCGGCTCGGCACGATAGGGAATGGCGAGGAAGTGGGCGGCCGTACGCAGCAGCATCAGGTTGAACCAGGCGTAGGCGGCGACCATGAGCAGTTGCGGAAGGCGGGTTGTCAGTCTGGCCAGCGCACCACCCTCGGGTTTCCCGCGCAGCCGCCAGGCGGAAATGGCCAGCAGGGCGGCAAAGCCGGTGGTCAGATCGAGCGGATTCAGGATCGGCAGATAAGGTAGCGGAGCCATCACGCCATCCTGCGTCAGATTCCACACCACGACCAGCGCCAGCGAGTACAGCGCGCCGAGCGGCAGCAGCACGTCACGGTACCACCCGGCAACCGGCCACGTCGGCCAGCGTTCGTTGCGTGCGCGCGGAATCAGCAGGGCGAGGCAGGCCATCGCCACCCACGCCGGCAGATAGCGCGACCAGCCGATGGCAGCGGACCACCCCACCCCGGCCAGCAGTACGCCCTGTTCTGCCGAATCGATACGCAAACCAATCAGCACCAGGTTCTGCACCAGTGGCCAAAGAATCAGCCAGGGGCCGACCGTACGCAGGGTATGCAATGAACGCAGCACCTTGGGATGCTGAGCCGGCAGCAACCAGGACGCACGTTCACCGTCGCGCAGCAGCCATTCGCTGGCCAGCCACAAGGCGATCAAGACAATCCACACCGGCAGCCCCGGGATGTATGGCGGCGAGCCATGGAGCTGCTGGAATACGCCCAGCAGGACAAGCAACAAGGCCGGCCAGACGGCGGTGGCCAGCCAACGCAGGTCGGGCCATTCCTGACGGCGCGAAAGCCAGATAAAACCCGGCGTTCCGAGCGCCACCAGAACGCCATAAAGCGGATGGACACGCGGGTAGCCGGTCTCGACGAACAGGTTGTAGCGGGCCAGGATCTGCTCACCCCAGGCGTTGAAGATGCCGAGCACGAAAATAAACCAACAGAACGCGCTCCACCCGAGCAGCAGGCGGGAAATCCGAAGATGACTCGGGAGCGGCTGGCGATGAAAGACCAGACCGGTGCATGCCGCGCCGACAGCGATCAGCAGCGCGCCGAGAAAGTCGGTCTCGAACAGCTTGTTGCCCATTGGGCGGGATTCCCAGATCCGACCCGAATCCATCAGGACCAGGAAAGCGGCACCGACCAAGGCGTGCGGAACCAGCGAGAAAATGCGCGAAACACCCCAATCAAGCCGTCTGGCGATGACGAGAAGGAGACCAGCAACGGCCAGTGCGCTCAATACCAGCAGGTTGGTCATCTGCTTTCCGCCATGCAGCCAGATCTCGTTCCACGTACCGACGAGAAGCCAGATCGCGGCAAAGCCGAGAAAGATGGTGGATAGCCATGTCAGAATGACCATCGGCAGAATGGCATTCTTGCCCGCCGCTCCTTCGGTTTCCTCGAACACGCGGCTAGTCTCCTTGCGGAAACTGATCGCCATCAGGAAGGCGGTGATCGCAAGCAGCAGGAAACCAAGCCAGAGATTGGATTGGGCAGCGATTTCAGGCGCTAGCCCGTGCACCGAGCCAATGAAGGAGACCCAGGCGCCCAGCTGCACCAGCACGCCGAAAACCCAGGCCAGGGTCTGCTTTTGCCGCAACCCGACCCAGACGATGCCGGCCCCCTCGAGCGCCCAGGCGGCAGCCGTCCAGCGGCCATC
Source organism: Candidatus Accumulibacter cognatus (assembly GCF_000584975.1). NCBI lineage: Bacteria > Pseudomonadati > Pseudomonadota > Betaproteobacteria > Candidatus Accumulibacter > Candidatus Accumulibacter cognatus. Next base: position 41,948 of record NZ_JDST02000018.1, read on the forward strand.
GAGCGCAAACGGAATGGCCAGCGTGCCGAAGACAATGCCGAGCGCCAGGAACGATTCGACGAGCAGCTTGAGCGAATCAGCCCGCCGTCGCCAGAGCAGGAACGTCAGGCCGATGTAGAACAGCCCGAGCGCCAGCGCCGAGAAAGCCATCCCGAAAGCCGTTTCATGTACCAAGCCGTATTGCAGGCCGAAGGCCAGCAGCGGCGTGCCGAAGACCAGCGTCCCGTCGACATAGTGCCTGAGCCGTGGCGCCTGCCGGGTGGCGTAGAGAATGGCAATGGCGACATAGAAAACGAAGAACAGGACGAGAAAGGCCTGCACCGACAGGTAGTTCTCCGGCTGGTAGCGCAGCACCCCCCAGGTGGTGCCAACCAGGAAGGTAAACACGAAACCGAGCAGGTTGAGCAGGCGCCACGAGCGCTTGAGCGCAATCGCCAGGATACCGGCGTTGAGCAGGGCGTAGTAGGAGAACAGGGCGACGTGGCTGCCGTGCCCGGTCGAGGTCAGGATCGGCGCGGCGAAACCGCCAACGATGCCGAACACCGCCAGCCAGACGGCATCCTGCAGGACAGCCAGGAGACAGGTGAAAAAGGTCAGTAGCAACAGCAGGCCGAACGCCAGCCCCCCCGGAATCAGGTCGTAAAGCCGGAAGGCGGCAAAGGTGACGAGTATCAGGATGCCCATCGCTCCGCCCTGTACCGGCAGGCTGATCGATGGCCGCGAATGGCGAATGCGCCAGCCCCAGAGAAGCAGGCCGATGTCGGCCAGAACGATGCCGGCCAGTCGGAATTCGATCGGCACCGATACGCGCGCCGCGGCATACTTGAGCAGGAAACTGACGCCAAAGAAGAGGATCAGCAGACCGATCTTGGCCACCAGATTGCCGCCGAACAACCATTCCCGGGCCTTGGCCAGCCAGCGTGGCGGTGCGGGCAAGTCGCGCGCTTCGTCCTTGCACTGGTGGGTGGGCTCTGGTTCGGCAGGTGTGGCCTGGATCAGCGGCTCGGACTCGATGGCCGGCTCCTTGCCCCAACCCGGAAGGGGGGCGGAACCCGGGTCGGAGGCCGGATCGAATTCCATCTGGACGGCTGCGACGGGAGACTCAGCGGGAGCCGATGCGATCTTTGCTGCGCGTACGGGTTCGGAGGGTGCCATCCCGGCTTCGACCAGCGGCGTTTCGGAAACCTCGGGCGTCGCGGTCACAGCAGGCGAAATCCTGGCCTCTGCGTGCCGGTAGAGCCATTGCAGTTGTGCCTGAAGTTCCTTGACCTGGCGCTCCAGGGTCGCCAATCGGCTGCGCATGCCCAGGAGCAGAAACAACATGACGATCGGGCCGACCACGAAGAAGAGCGCGGCCATGACGAGCAGAGATTCCACGGACAGTTTCCGGTAACAACCTGCCCCGGATTATCACATAAGAATTAGGCCGCCTCTTCTTGGGCAAGGGGAATCCTGACAATCGCCGGCTTGCAAATCTGCAGGGCATTGCTACTCTCCGTCACGGGGTTCGCCTGCCGTGTGAACCGGGCGATAGAACCTCGGGTAAATACACGCCACGAAGACAGGAAAGGACTGCAATGCTCAACGCCCCAGACGAACACCAGGAAATTCGCGACGCCGTGCGCGACCTCTGCCGCCAGTTTCCCGACGAGTATTTCCGCCGCATCGACGAACAGCGCACGTATCCCGAGGCCTTCGTCGATGCGCTGATCGGCGCCGGCTGGCTATCGGCGATGATTCCCGAGGAATACGGTGGCTCCGGTCTCGGGCTGACGGCGGCGAGCGTGATCATGGAGGAAATCAACCGCAGCGGTGGTAACGCTGGCGCCGTGCATGGGCAGATGTACAACATGGGCACACTGCTGCGTAACGGCAGCCGGGCGCAGAAGGAAAAATACCTGCCGGGAATCGCCGCCGGCAGGCTGCGCATCCAGTCGATGGCAGTCACCGAGCCGACTACCGGCACCGATACGACCAAGATCAGGACCAGCGCCGTGAAGAAGGACGGCCGCTACCGGGTGAACGGCCAGAAGGTCTGGATCTCGCGCGTGCAGCACTCGGACCTGATGATCCTGCTGGCTCGCACGACGCCACTCGCCGAGGTGCAGAGAAAGTCCGAAGGCCTATCGATCTTCATCGTCGATCTGCACGACGCCATCGGCAACGGCCTCCGCGTGCGGCCGATCGCCAATATGGTCAATCACGAGACCAACGAACTGTTCTTCGACGATCTGGAGGTTCCTGAAGAGCAACTGATCGGCGAGGAAGGGCAGGGTTTCCGCTATCTCCTGGACGGACTCAATGCCGAACGGGCGCTGATCGCCGCCGAGTGCATCGGCGATGGCTACTGGTTCATCGAACGCGCCACACGCTATGCGAAGGAGCGGATCGTTTTCGATCGGCCGATCGGCCAGAACCAGGGCGTGCAGTTCCCGATCGCCGACGCACTGATCGAGATCGAGGCGGCGAACCTGATGCGCTTCAGAGCCTGCGCGCTGTTCGACGCGCTGCAACCCTGCGGCGCCGAGGCGAACATGGCCAAGTACCTTGCCGCCAAGGCCTCGTGGGAGGCGGCCAACGTCTGCCTGCAGACGCATGGCGGCTTTGGCTTCGCCAACGAATACGATATCGAGCGGAAGTTCCGCGAGACACGTCTCTACCAGGTCGCGCCGATCTCGACCAACCTGATCTACGCCTACGTGGCCGAGCACCTGCTCGGCCTGCCACGCTCGTTCTGAACACTCGGTGAGTTCCGCAGGCTGACTTCTGCGGCGCTGACTGGCGCGGAGCTTCTGCCCTGAGTGTTGCCAATTCAACCGGACTGGCGCGCGTCGTTCAGGCGCCAGTCGTAATCGAGAAACTCGATCTCGTAGTCGCCACTTGTGACTCTTTTGATGTCAGTCGCCGAGTCGGCAAGTACATTCGCATGGCGTGCCAGAGCCGCCTTGAGCGAAGTCATTCCCTGATGGCCCTGGGCAAAGTCCTTGCCGTACCAGTCGAAGATCCTCGAGATCTTCATTTTCCCGCTGGCGGCCTCGAAGCGATTGCGGCTGCGGTCGGAGAGGAAGCGACGCATGCCTTCTTCGAGCTGGGCATCCAGCTTTTCGGCGACGAAGGCGCTGGGTTGCAGCATGGGGCAGCCGATTGATGCGCAGACGACGGCGAAGTGGATTCTGGGTTCATCGAATTTTCCCGTGGCGCGAATCATGCCGTGTTCGACATCATCGAGACTGCGTTCCTGGTTTAGCAGGGTGAAAAACTTTTTCTTCCATGGGCTGCGAAAGGTGCTGCCAAGGTCCTTGATCGATTTCAGGTCGGGATACTTCTGCAGCACCAGTTCGACCGTCCAGGCGTTGTAGGCATTGATCAGGAAGGCCAGTTGTTGCCCTTTGCCCCAGCTTTCGTAGTCGCGTGGCGAAACCTCTTCCAGAGTCGTCAGATAGCGCTTGAGCGCTGCCCGGTCGGACTGCATTCCGGCGTAACGCACGGCCGACGAGTAGCCTTCCTTGCTGACCACCACATGCCGCACCAGGAGTTCGTTCCAGGATCGGTGAGTGTGATCGAAGGCCCGCACCGGCCCGGAAATGAACAGGGTTAGCCAGGCGGCCAGCCAGAGAAATCGTTTGCTCATCATGGCGCAATTCTCCAGTCTTTGCGATAGGGTTCAGGCCCGTATCCTGGTCAGCGGGAGCGGCAGGCTCAGCCTCCCCGTCGCCAGGCATGAAAACGTTCGACCCAGCGTAGCAGCGTCGCTGGTGCGTGCGCCTTTTTCCAGACGCCGGCGACGTACTTGTTGGCTTCGGCGAGGGTCGGGTAGATGTGGATGGTGCCGAGAATCTGGTTGAGGCCGATACCCTGTTTCATCGCCAGCACGTACTCGGCGATGAGGTCGCCGGCATGCTCGCCGACGATCGTCACGCCGAGGATACGATCCTTGCCGGGGACGGTCAGCACCTTGATGAAGCCATGGGCTTCACCATCGGCGATGGCGCGGTCGAGGTCATCGATATCGTAACGTGCGACCTCGTAGGCGATCCCTCTGTCCTGGGCTTCCTGTTCGTTGATTCCGACGCGGGCGACTTCCGGCTCGACGAAAGTCGACCAGGGAATCACCGAATAGTCGGCGCGGAATTTCCTGAAAGGTGCAAACAGCGCATTGACCGCAGCGTACCATGCCTGGTGCGCGGCCGTGTGGGTAAACTGAAAGGGTCCGGCGACATCGCCTGCGGCGTAGATGTTCGGGTAGCGTGTTTGCAGGAACTCGTTGATCTCGACCGTCCGTCCGCTCGGGATGCCCAGTTCTTCGAGGCCATAGCCCGTCAGATTGGCGCTACGACCGAGCGCCACCAGCAGGACGTCGAAGGCTATGCGCAGCTCTTTTCCCTCGTGCTCGGCGATCAGGATCTTCTCCCCCTGCTCGATGACGAAAGCCTTTGCCTGATGGTTCAGCAGCACTTGTACACCCTCCGCGCGAAAACGTTCGGCAACCATTGCCGACACTTCCGGGTCTTCACGCGGCATGATGCGCGGACCCCGTTCCACTTGCGTGACGCGCGCGCCGAGGCGGGCGAAGGTCTGCGTCAGCTCCGAGCCGATTGGCCCGCCACCGAGCACGAGCAGGCGGCGTGGCAGCTGGCGCAGATTCCAGACGGTGTCCGAAGTCAGATAGCCCATCTCTTCGATTCCCGGCATGGGCGGCACAAAGGGATGCGCGCCTGCCGCGATGACGATGCTGCGCGTACGAAGCGTCTGCATCGTGCCATCGTGGCAGATGACCTCGACCTGCCACGGCGAGACGATGCGTGCCGAACCCTCGACCACCTCGACCCCCAGTTCGCGGTAGCGTTCGACCGAGTCGTGCGGCTCGACGGTCTTGATGATCTTCTGTACGCGCTCCATCACCTCGGCAAAGTCGAAGCTCGCCTGCGCCGAGGCAATGCCGAACTCGCGCGCGCGGGCGATGTGCGACAGCAGCTTGGCCGAGCGGATCAGTGCCTTCGACGGCACACAGCCGGTGTTCAGGCAGTCGCCTCCCATGCGGTGCTTCTCGATCAGGGTCACTTTGGCCTTCACGGCCGCCGCGATGTAGGCGGTGACCAGACCGGCACTGCCGGCGCCGATGACCACCAGGTTGCGGTCGAAGCGTGCAGGCTTCTGCCAGCCGGCGTAGACCCGGCGCGCTTTCACCCCCTCAACGACTTTTCGGGCGATGAGCGGAAAGATTCCGAGCAGTGCGAACGAGGCGAGCAGAGCGGGCGAGACGATGCCGGCGAGCGAATCGATGCGCGCCAGTTGCGTGCCCGCATTGACGTAGACGACGGTGCCGGCGAGCATGCCGATTTGGCTGACCCCATAAAAGGTGCGGGCTTTCATCGCGGTCAGAGCGAGCAGGAGATTGACCAGGAAAAAGGGGAACACCGGGATCAGGCGCAAGGTAAACAAGTAGAAAGCGCCATCACGCCGGATGCCTTCGTCCACCGCCTTGAGGCGTTCTCCGAAACGTTCGCCGACCCAGTCGCGGAGCAGGAAGCGCGCGGCGAGAAAGGCCAGTGTCGCGCCGATCGACGAAGCAAAGGAGACGATGACGGTACCCCAGAGGAGACCGAAGATGGCCCCGCCGGCGAGCGTCATCGGCAAGGCGCCGGGCAGCGACAGCGCGGTCACTGCCACATAGGCGACGAAGTACAGTCCGGCGACCTGCCACGGGTGTTGCCGGTGGTAGTCGTCGAGTGCCGCCTGTTGTGCCTTGAGTGCATCGAGGTTCAGGTACTGACCGAGGCCGAACTGAAAGTAGGCGACTATGGCCAGTGCGATGAGGGCAAAGATGACGATCTTTTTTTTGTTCATGGCGATTCCAGGGCGATGGTTGCATCCAGGGCGCAGGTGGCCGCACCGATTTCTTGGCCGCTTGCCGTCGGCAGTGATTCGTCGGTGTACTGCCGAATAACTTACAGGCTGTCGCCGGAGCCGCGAGATCGGCAAGCCTGGCGGGTGCGGTCAGTCGCGGTCAGACTAAACCTGACCTGGCAGCGCTTCTCGGGGTAGCTGGAAGGTCAGATGGGGACGACGCACGGGATCGGGCGGCACGGTCGATTTTGAAAAAGGCTATGAGTTCCTGGAGCTGGCTGGCTTGTCCGGCCAGCTCTTCCGCCGTGGCCGCAAGTTCTTCGGATGCCGAGGCGTTCTGTTGTGTCGCCTGATTCAATTGTCCCAGGGCGCCGTTGATCTGCATCACCCCGCCGGATTGTTCCGAGGATGCTGCGGCGATCTCCTGCACCAAGATCGAAGTCTGGCGAATACTGGGCACCATCTGCGTCAGCAGGTTTCCGGCGAGATCGGCCTGTTTGACCGAAGATTTGGCCAGGTTGCCGATTTCCTGTGCAGCGACTTGCGAACGTTCCGCCAGCCTACGTACTTCCACGGCGACGACGGCAAAGCCCTTGCCGTGCTCGCCGGCACGGGCTGCCTCGATCGCGGCATTGAGGGCCAGCAGATTCGTCTGGTAGGCAATATCGTCGATGATGCCGATCTTGCCGGCAATGCACTTCATGTCATCGACCGTACAGCCGACTGCCGTGGCCCCTTCCGCCGCCTCACTGGCCGCCTGGGCGGCAAGTTTGCCGGTGAGTTTGGCGTTTTCCTGGTTCTGTGCGATGGACACGGTCATCTCCTCCATGGAGGCCGTGGTCTCCTCGACCGACGCGGCTTGCTCGCTGGACGAATGCGAGAGGGAACTGGCTGTCGCGGAGACCTGTCCCGCCGCATTGCTCAGGCTGTCGGCTGCGGTGTGCACTTCGCCGATCACCTGTGTCAGCTTACCCTGCATGTCAGCCAGCGCCCGCAGCAGATCCCCGGTCTCGTCCTGTCCGCCGGCTTTGATGACCATATTCAGATCGCCGCCGGCAATCGTGGTCGCCGTTCGCACGGCTTCGACCAGAGGGGCGACCATCCTGCCGGCCAATACCCATGCTATTGATACGGCTATGACCAGGCCCAGTAGAAACAGGCCGACGTTGGTGGCAATCAGATTCGACACGCGCCTGTTCGCTGCAGAAACCATCTCGTCCCCTTCGCTCTTCTGCTGATCGAGAAACTTGATGAGTGCAGCATCGATTTCCAGGAAGTGCTTGTCTGCCGTCTGCATCATGCCGGTACCCATGGCGATGTCGGATTGCGCCATGTCGATGGCCTGCGCCATGCTCTTGCGGTAACGCGCCAAGGGCTCTTCAAGTGCGGCCAGCGCCTTCTTTTCGTCCTCTTCGAGATCGCTGCGTTCGCGGAATTTCTTGAGTAACTGTATCGCACCATCTGCGTGACCCATGATGACAGCGCTGTCTTTGGCAATGCGCGCCTCGTCGAAGTTGACCAACATGGTGAGCAGGCGATAGGCCTCGACGTTCGCTTCGAGCAACTGGCTGCGGCTGTCATTGACGGCGGAGAAATGCTGCATCCCTTTCGCTATGACGGCATCCAGGGTTTGCTGCATCGAGCGCAAGCCAAGGTGGCAGACGACACCCAGAAGCAGCATCATGGTCAGTGGCACGAGTGAGGTAGCGACGATTCTTGTCTTGATCTTCATGATTATCTCCGTTATCTCCGCGAGAGAAAGCAGCTGGCCGGGCTGGGGCAGCACCAACTGCCCGGTTAGTTCAGGGGCTATGGCCTCCTGAGCGCCTGGCGCAACCCATTGATCAACTGTTCGAGTTCGTCGGCCAAAGCCATCACCTGGCTGTACAGATTGGGACGATGCTCTCGTAGATTGGTCATCAGGCTGGACGCCTTTCCGCTCAGGTGAAGCGCTCCGATATTGCCTGCGGTTCCCTTGAGGGCATGAACGAGTTGCCCCAGTGCTTCTTGGTCGTCCGAGCAAGCCAGCATGCGCAGACCCTCCGAATCAGGGGCGTGGCTATCGACAAACATCGAGAGCAGTCGTGCGTAGAATTCGATACGGCCTAGCGTAATCGATAGTCCTTGCTCGATGTCAAGACCTGCAACCCTGGCCAGGCGGCTGTACAAGTCAGCCGTTTCGGCGCGCGTTTCTGATTTACCGGCGTTCGCTGTACGAACTGAAGCTGGCAACCATTTGAGCAACGTGGTGTAGAGCTGATCTGGATCGATCGGCTTCGCGATGAAGTCGTTCATGCCCGCGAAGAGGCAGGCTCGACGGTCTTCTTCGAAGACATTGGCGGTCATGGCCAGGATCGGGACCCTGTCGCGCCCTGGCCAGCTCCGGATGGCGCGGGTGGCCTCGATGCCGTCCAGTTCCGGCATCTGCATGTCCATCAGGATCAGGTCGTAGTCGTGGCCGCGTGCCTTGTCAATGGCAATGCGTCCATTCTCTGCGCTGTCCACCTCGAGATCCACGGCGCGCAAAAGCTCGATGGCCACTTCGCGGTTAACCGCGTTGTCCTCCGCCAGGAGAATGCGTGCCCCACGACGGGAGCGAAGATTCGCCCCCGCATTCCGGATCTGCGCTCCCCCTGCTACGGGCACGACGCCATACCCATGTTCCAGCCGGGCCGTGAACCAGAAGCGGCTGCCCTGACCGGGCGTGCTTTCGGCTCCGGCATCACCTCCCATCATCTGGGCCAGACGTTTGGTAATGGCCAATCCGAGGCCGGTTCCACCGTACTGGCGGGTCGTCGAAACATCCGCCTGGGTGAATGCTTGAAATAGCCCGGCGAGCTTGTCGGCCGGGATCCCGATCCCGGTATCTTCCACCTCGAACCGCAGCAGCAAGCCTTGCGCATCCTCGGTCACGCGTTGGGCGCGCAGAACGATCCGTCCGTGTTCGGTGAATTTCACGGCATTGCTTGCGAAATTGAGCAAACCCTGACGCAGCCGCATTGGGTCGCCATGTAGCCAGCGGGGCGTGTGGCAAGCATCGATGTCCACCACCAGGTTCTTGGTCTTTGCAGCTTCCGCGATCAACACCCGGGTGTTCTCGAGGATGTCGCTAAGCGCGAAATCCATGCTTTCAAGCTGCATGCGGCCGGCTTCGATCTTGGACAGATCAAGGATGTCGTTGAGGATCGAGAGCAGGTGATAGGCGGCGGTGTCGACCTTGTGCAGGCGTTCGCGTTGCTCATCGGTCACCTGGGATCGCTGTAGCAAGTGCGTCAGTCCGATGATGGCATTCATCGGCGTGCGGATTTCATGGCTCATGTTGGCGAGGAAAGCGCTCTTTGCCTGATTTGCCGCATCGGCACGCAGGCGCGCCTCGACGAGTTCTGTGGTGCGCGTCGCGACCAGCTCCTCAAGGTGGTTCCGGTAGGTATCGAGCTCGATTGAAACCTGCTTTCTTTCGGTGATGTCCTCCTTGATGGCGACGTAATGAGTGATGGTCCCGTCCGGCTGCCGGATCGGCGTGACGATCGCGAACTCTATGAATTCGCTGCCATCCTTATGCCGGTTGTAGAACTCGCCCTTCCAGGTATCACCCCGTTTCAGGGCACGCCATAACGCCGCGAAATTCCCGGGCGGTGTCTTGCCCGAGTTCAGGAGGCGAGGGTTCTGGCCGATGACCTCAGTCCGGTCGTAGCCGCTCACCTTGATGAACGCATCATTAACGTATTCGATTGCCCCGGTCAGGTCCGTGATCACAATGCTTTCCGGGCTTTGCTCTACCGCCAGCGAGAGTTTGCGCACCGTTTCGAGGGCGGCCTCGGCGCGCGACCGTTCGCTTTGTGCATCCTCCATCAGGCTGAGCGCAGCCATCTGCGCCAGTCGCTGCTCTTCCATTGATTTTCGCAGCGCCTGCTCGGCCATCTTGCGCGACGTGATGTCGCGTACTTGACCGATGACCGTACCGTCCGGAAGCCTCATTCCGTTGATTTCAACATCGACGAGCGACTGGTCCTTGCGTCGCAATTGCGTCTCGAAGAACTGTGTCTGACCCTCGAGATTCAGACGGAAGCGCTCAAGCACTTCTCGATGGAGTTCGTCCGGGATGGTGTCGTCGATACATAGCTCGGCAAACTCGTCGCCGGAGTAACCGAGCAGCACTGCGGCCTGCCGGTTGTGGTAGAGAAATCGTCGATCGGCCGCGACGATGAACACGGCATCCGGGGAGAAATCGAGGATGTTGCGAAGTTTCTCTTCGCTGGCACGCACCGTTTCAGCCGCGGCCTTGCGAACCGTGATGTCTTCGGAAAAGATGACGATTCCACCGACAGAGCCGTCCGCGGTAGGCCACGGACGAACCTCCCAGCGTAACCATTGAACACGGCCATCGGCACGTTCAAAACGGTCCTCGTCGGCCGCCAGGGTTTCGCCAGCCATGCCGCGTTGATGGACCTTGCGCCAGGCCGCCGGGATCTCCGGAAAGATGTCGTAGTGCGAATGACCAAGCATCTCGCGCTCGCCCAGGGCATAGTCCTCTCGCCAGCGCCGACTCACGGCGAGGTAATGCATCTCGCGGTCGAACATGGCGAGCGCGGCGGGGGCATGGTCGATCAGCAATTGCAGGCGATTCTGGCTTTCCTGCAACGCCGCGGCCAAAGACTCTGCGCGCCGCAGGGCGGCGTTGGTGTCCTCGATCTGGTTGAGTGTGGCCAGCCGTGCCTTGCCCTGTTCGGCGAGTGTCGCCTCAAGCGCCTGCATGGCCTGCTTTTGTACGCTGATGTCGATGAACACGGCCAGCGAACCTTCAGGTTGGGGGAGCGAAGAGATCAGCATGTCGCGCGCCAGGCCATCCTTGCAGACCACCCGGTATGCACGCGGGGGAATGTCCTCGCCGCTGGCGGCTCGTTGCCAGGTCGACCGGGCTCGCTTCCGGAGCACCGGATCAGGATAGGCGCGTTCGAACCAGGTGTCGACCGTCGGCAGGTCTTCCGGCGTATAGCCGAACACGGCCTGGAATCTGGCGTTGAGGGTCAGGATCCGTCCGTCTTCGGTGACCAGGGCGAGCGGCAACGGGGCAAGATCGAACAGCCGGCGGAAGCGCTCCTCGCTGGCGTTTCGATCCGCATTCAAGGCGTTCATTTGCGACTGTGTGGCTGCAATCTCGGTGATTTCCAGTGGCGGTCCTGCACTGCCCGGCGGCATGGCCAGCGCCTTCACCTCCCGGCCGATCCGGAGGCTGGTGAGGGTGCCGCCGAGGATGGCGAACAGCGTGGCGAGCAGGATCGCCGCGGCGAGGATGCCACCGGATTTCATTTGTTCGGCTTGGTGGTTGCTGCGCGGAATTTCGACGACCACCGACCAGGCTGACTTTGCAAGGGCGACAACGAAGCGGTGATCCTCCGCCACGTCCCGCGCGGCGTCGAAGCCGGCCGGCGCCCTGCGCGCGAGATGGGCGCCGGTGCCATCGACCAGCGTCAGCGACCAGCCGTCCGGCAGCGCGACCTTGTCGAGGCGCTGTTGTAGTTGCGCCGTCTCGATCGTGGTAATCATCAGGTGGGCCACCTTGCCGTCTTGCACGCGGGGCACGACGATGGCGACCAGCGGCACCTGGGCGACTGGCCCGAAAAAAAGGTCGCCCACCTGCGGCTGGCCGGTTTCGAGCGCCAGCAGCGTGGCGCTGCGGCCCTTCGGTCTGGGCAGCATGGGCAACGGTGTGCCAAAGGGCGTGCGGGTGTTGAAGCGCATCTGCTGCGTGCTGGCAGCAAAGATGACGTGGGTGCCGAAACTTTTCTGGAAACCCAGCGCTTCGGCATACAGGTCCGGCCAGCGCCGCGGATCGTCGGCCAGCGGCGAGTCGGCCAGCATGCGCAGCGCGCCGATGCGCGTGTTCAGAAAATTGTCGTGAGCGATCGCCTGGTTTTGCGCAAGGTTGGCCCCTTCACGCAGGTGCCTGGCCTCCAGCTCCTGCAGGTTGTCCCAGGCCAGCCAGATGGCAAGCAGCAGCAGGGGGGCGATGCACAGCCAGATCAGCCGCGCGAGGAAGGAAGAGAGTGGACGCGCCTTCATGGTTCGCCTCAGGGCGGCAAGGTATCCGCGAAGGACAGGTCATAGGGTGGCTCGCGGCCAAGCTCGCGCGCCATCTCATTCACTTGCCGTTTCAGCACGATCATCTGAAGTTCGCGGTCGATCGAGGCGCGGTCGAAGCGGTCAAGTTCGGCATTGCGCTCCCGCAGTCGAGTCTCGGCCGCCTTGCGCTGCGAAATATCTACGGCCGCCAGCATCATCTCATCGCCCAGCCGCAGGCGGGACAACAGTACCGTCTTGCGGCTGCCATCGCGGCACAGGACCGACTGTTCGACCAGTTCCGCCGGTTGCTCCGCCGGCCACTTGCTGCTCCAGTCCCGCTCGGCCGCCGTGCGCTGCCCGGCATCCGGCAGCACCCGCGTGCGCCAATCGGCAACCGTCGGGATCTCCTCGATCCGGTAACCGAACAGGTCGATGAAGGCTTCGTTCATCAGGAGGAGGTTGCCGTCGCGGTCGCTCGTGGCCAGGGCGACAGGGGCCTGCTCGAACAATTGCCGGAAGCGCTGCTCGGCCAGCTTGCGGTCGGAGATGTTTTCGATCACCGCGATGAAGTAGTCCGGCGCACCGCTGGCCTTCCTGGCGAGGGAGACGGTCAGGTTGACCCAGACGATGCTGCCGTCCTTGCGGAAGTAGCGCTTCTCCATCGTGAAGGTGTCGATCTCTCCCGCCAGCACACGGCGTACATAAGCGAGGTCGGCGTCGAGGTCGTCCGGATGGGTGATGTCGTGGAAGGTTCTGGCCATCAGCTCTTCAGGCGCGTAGCCGACGATGGTGCTCAGTCGATGGTTGACGCGCAGGAAGCGGCCGTCGAGCGCCACCAGAGCGATGCCGACCGCCGCCTGTTCGAGGGTTGCCTCGAAGCGGCCTTCGGAGGAACTCAGCGCGCGCCGCAGCTTTTCGTGGAACCACGAGAACAGGCAGCCCATGCCGATAAACACCACGATTGGAAAGGCCGCAGAACTCTGCAAGGTGAAAGAAAGCGGTGGCGGGATGAAGACGTACCAGACCAGCAGCGCGCTGATCAGTGTGCTGCCGATGCCGCCCGCCAGGCCGCCGAGCCAGGCGCTGAAGAAGGCTACCGGGAAAAACAGGAACCAGACGTAAGGTTTGATCCAGTTCTCCCACAGCAGCCATTGCAGGCTGCCGGCGGCGATGGGCAACAGCAGAGCCAGGACAAGGCGCAGGCGTGGGATCATTGGGCCGATTTTCCGTCAGTTTGCTTCATGAACGCCAGCGGATAAGGGGGTTCGCGGCCGAGTTCCTGGGACAGCGCGTTGATCACCTTCTTCATCTCGATGACATCCATCTCGCGGCCAATCATGGCGCGGTTGAAGCGCTCGAGCTCCCGGTTTCGCGCGATCAATGACTGCTCGGCAGCCTTTCGCTCGGTCATGTCCCGGGCAATTCCGAGAACACCGATGAGCGTTCCCTGGCTATCACGATAAGGTGTCTTGACGGTGAGCAGGTGTTCCCGGTGTCCATCGCTGGCAAAAACGATCTCTTCCTCGTTTTCTACGGAGGTGTTCGCCGCGAGGGCCGCCCGATCTTTCTCGCGGAAGAATTCGGCCAATGCACTCGGCACGAAATCGAAATCGGTCTTGCCGACGATATCAGCCTCCGTGGCACCGAAGAACGCCTCAAAGCGTGAGTTGCAGGCCAGGTAGCGTCCCTCCAGATCCTTCAGCCAGATCAGATCGGGAATCGTGTTAATCACCACACGCAGCATATCCTTTGTGTTTCGGAGTTCCTGTTCGGCCATCTTTCGCGAGGTGATGTCCCGGTCGAGACCGCGATAACCGAGCAGGGTGCCATCGGAGGCGAGGATCGGCATGCCGTTGCTCCACACATGGCGCAGGCGGCCATCCTTGTGTACGCTGATGTGGTCGAGGTCGCGGAAGGGTTCCTTGCGCGCGGCGATGGCAGCAAATATCGCGCCGACCCGCGCCGCCTCGTCAGCTGGCATCAAGTCAAACGGGGTTCTGCCCAGAATTTCCGTGGACAGGTAGCCGAGCAGGCTTTCGACGCTATCGGACACATAAACGTAACGACCTTGGGCATCCACTTCCCAGACCCAGTCGGCGGAAGCCTCGACAATGTCATGGAAGCGCTTCTCGCTTTCTAGCAGAGACAGTTCGGCCAGCTTGCGATCGGTGATCTCCTCGGAAAAGATGACAATGCCACCGATGTTGCCGTCAAACTGAAACCATGGCCGCTGCGACCAGCGAAGCCACTGCACGCGACCATTGGCGCGGACGAAGCGGATGTCTTGAGGCAGGAAGACTTCTCCCGCCAGACCGCGCCGATGAATGTCCCTCTGGTCCTCCGCGATTTCGGGAAAAAGGTCGTAATGGGATCGGCCGACAATATTGCACTCGGTCACTCCAAAATCCATCAGCCAGCGCTTGCTTGCGATCAGGTAGCACATGTCGCGGTCGAACATGGCCACGGCCGCGGGAGAATGATCGACCAGGAGGCGCAACCGCTCGCCGGTATCATACAGGGAAATTTCCGCCCGTTTGCGCTCGGTAATGTCGCGCGAGATGCCAAAAATGCCCACAACCCTTCCGTCTGGAGTGCGCAATGGGCCCTTGGTGGCCAGGAAGATGCGCGGCCCCTGCGCGGTGTCGAGCGCTTCCTCGTTGGTCTCGGTACGCCCGCTGGCAATGACCCGGCGCCCGATGTCCATCAGCATCTTCGCCTGCTCGGCCGGAAAGAGGGCCAGATCGTCCCGGCCCAATATATCCGCTGCAGATTTGCCGACAAAGCCGCTGGCCGCCCGATTGAAAAGGATGTAGCGACCGTCCAGGTCCTTGGCGAAGATGGCATCCTCCGAGTGGTCGGAAATGGCCGCGAGAAGATCGAGAGACCGCTGCTTCTCCATCAGCAGACCCGTCTGGAGTCGGTGCGCTTCCTGAAGCTGGCGGACAAGACGTCCCACCAGAACATAGAGCAGCAACCCGGTAATCGCGACAAACAGCCAGCCCTTGATGATGCTGACTTGCGTCATCGTCACTGGGTCCTTGAAGACCAGACTTACCGCCTGATCGGAAAGCAGGATCCACAGCGCGGAAAAAACTGCATAAATCAGGGTAACGCGCAGCGCACCCTGTCGATTGGTCAAGTCGCCATTCTCTGCAGGCACTGCAGGCGGTTGCATATCAGATCCTCAAGGTGCCGTGGGGGTTCCGGTCGTTTGGGCGCGCGAATCAAAGTGTTGAGATGGACTAATATACTCCCCTCCCCCCTTGCGGGGGAGGGGTTGGGGGAGAGGGGGCATCCATGCTCGCAGAGGCCAGCAAAGCTGATTGACGGCCCTGACGATGCGCTTTCGCAAGGATTTGACGAATTCGTGTGCAACGATGGTTTCCTCTCCTCCGACCCCTTCCACGGCCCGCGCTGCATCGCGGGCCGGCTGCGGCGGCGCGGAGCAGTGCTCCGCGAAACCCCGCCTTCGCCATCGCGGGGGGGGCCGGGAAAAGAAGTCATGACGGTCAGGAGGCGTTTGCCAGGGCTTCCAATTGCGCACGCAGCATTGCCCGTCTGGCGCGCGCCGGCAGCACCGACGCCGCCTTGACATGACCATAGCCGCGAATCTGCTCGGGTACTTTCGCCAGTTCGATGGCAATTGCCTGGGTTTTCTCCTCGAGCCGCGTCAGCATCAGTTCGACGTCGGCTTCGTAATCGGCGAGCAGTTGCCGTTCCATCCGGCGTTCCTGGGTTTTCCCGAAGGGATCGAAGATCGTTCCGCGCAGGAACCTGAGTCTGCTCAGCCCCTTGAAGATAGACATCATCCATGGCCCGTAACTGCTTTTCCGGACTCGGCCAGTCGCTGGATCGAGTCTGGCGAGCAACGGTGGCGCGAGGTGGAAACGCAGGCGGTAGTCTCCCTCGAATTCTTCGGACAACTGCTGGAGGAATGCCGGGTCGGAATGCAGCCGTGCCACCTCGTACTCGTCCTTGACGGCCAGGAGTCTGAAATAGCTGCGAGCCACGGCTTCGCTCAGCGCGGTCGACTGCAATGGAGATTCAGCGGCGCTTACGCGCTCGACCAGCGCACGGTAACGTTCGGCGTAGCGCGCATTCTGATAGGCGGTCAAGGTCTCGACACGCTGGCGGATCAGCTCGTCGAGGTTCCGCGAAAGTCGCTGTGGTGCCGGCATGCCGGTGGGGTTGAGCAGATTCTGCAGGGCTTCAGGGTCGTGCGCTGCGCGCCGGCCCCAGAGAAAAGCCTGGCGATTCTGCTCGACCGCGGTCGCATTGAGTTCGATGGCCTGGTCGATGGCTGCCAGCGACAGCGGTACTAGCCCGCGCTGCCAGGCAACGCCGAGCAACAGCAGATTGCCGTAAAGGGCATCCCCCATCAGGCGGCGCGACATGGCCGCAGTGTCCAGAAAAAGGGCGTTGCCTTCTCCACACGCTTCACTGATCTGTTCCTGCAGGTGTTCCTGCGGGAATTGCCAGTCCGGGTTGCGCGTGAACTCGGCAGTGGGCGTTTCGGCGACGTTGACCACCGCGCGGGTCTTTCCGGCAAGCACTTTTGACAGGGCCTCGGCGCCGGCGCTGACCACCAGGTCGCCACCGATTACGGCATGCGCTTCGCCGGTGGCGATGCGTGCAGCGTGAATGTCCTCGGGCCGGTCAGCGATTCTGAGGTGAGAAAAAACGGTGCCGAATTTTTGTGCCAGGCCGGTCATGTCGAGTACCGAGACGCCCTTGCCGTCGAGATGCGCGGCCATTCCCAGCAGGGCGCCGAGGGTGACGACGCCGGTGCCGCCAACGCCGGTGATCAGGATGTTGTAGGGGTGCCTGGTGTCAGGCAGTAGAGGTTCCGGCAGCACCGCTTCCGCAGCAGCAATGGCTCGGCCGCGGCGCAGTCTGCCGCCTTCGACGCTGACGAAGCTGGGACAAAAGCCCTGGATGCACGAGAAATCCTTGTTGCACGCAGACTGGTCGATCGCCCGCTTGCGGCCGAACTCGGTTTCGACCGGAATCACCGCCAGGCAGTTGGATTGCACGCCACAGTCTCCGCACCCTTCACAGACCGCCGTGTTGATGAATACCCGCCGGGCCGGATCGGCGAGCTTGCCACGCTTGCGCCGACGGCGTTTCTCGGTGGCGCAGGTCTGGTCATAGATCAGGACCGACACACCGGGGTGATTGCGCAGTTCGCGCTGTACGGCATCGAGTTGATCGCGATGATGGATCGGCGTATTCGGGGCGAGATCAGGCACCTTGCGATATTTTTCCGGCTCGTCGGTGACAATGACGATCCGCTGGATGCCTTCCGCCGCCAGTTGTCGACTCAGTTGTGCGACACTTAACGGGCCATCGACCGGTTGCCCGCCGGTCATCGCCACGGCGTCGTTGTAGAGAATCTTGTAGGTGATGGCGACGCCGGCGGCGACCGCCTGGCGAATCGCCAACAGACCGGAGTGGAAGTAGGTGCCATCGCCGAGGTTGGCGAAAATGTGCTTCTCGCTGCTGAACGGCGCCTGCCCGACCCAGGTCACGCCTTCTCCGCCCATGTGCGTGAAGGTCGCGGTATTGCGGTCCATCCAGGTCACCATGTAGTGGCAGCCGATGCCGGCGACGGCGCGAGAACCTTCGGGTACGCGCGTCGAGGTGTTGTGCGGGCAACCGGAGCAGAAGTACGGCGTGCGCTGGATTGCCGCCATGCCGGTCGCCGGCAGCAGCCCCTGTGCGAGGCTTCTCTGTTTGGCCTCGAGCAGCGCCAGGCGAGCCTCGATTGCCGAAGAAGTGAAAAAGCGCCCGATGCGCGCCGCCAGTGCCCGCGCCACCTGTGCCACCGACAACTCGCCGGCCGCCGGCAGCAGCCAGTCACCATGCGTCAGATGCCCACTGCCGGTGGGCAGCAACGCCCATTCGCCTTTCTCGTCGAATTTCCCGACGACACGTGGCCGG
The DNA here is from genome assembly GCF_000584975.1 of Candidatus Accumulibacter cognatus. NCBI lineage: Bacteria > Pseudomonadati > Pseudomonadota > Betaproteobacteria > Candidatus Accumulibacter > Candidatus Accumulibacter cognatus. Next base: position 59,798 of record NZ_JDST02000018.1, read on the forward strand.
ACATCCTCGCGCCAGTTGTAGAGTTCCTCCTTGAGCTGGTATTCGAGCAGTTGCCGTTTTTCCTCGACAACCAAGATTTCTTCGAGTCCCTCGGCGAAACGGCGCACACCATCGGCTTCGAGTGGCCAGACCATGCCGACCTTGTACAGGCGAATGCCGATCTGCGCGGCCAGTTCGTCGTCGATACCCAGTTCGTCGAGCGCCTGGCGGACATCGAGGTAGGCCTTGCCGGCTGTGATGATTCCCAGGCGGGCTGGCGAAGCCGGGTCGGCACTATCGATCACCACCCGGTTGAGCTGGTTGGCTCGGCAATAGGCCAGCGCCGCGTACAGCTTGTGGTTGAGCAGGCGTGCTTCCTGCTGCAGTGGCGGGTCGGGCCAGCGGATGTTGAGCGCGTGCGGATCGTTCTTTGGCATCTCGAAATCGTCGGGCAGTCGAATTTGTATCGACAGCGGGTCAATCGAGACCGAGGCGGAGGTCTCCACGGTGTCGGCCAACGCCTTCATCACCACCCAGCAGCCCGAGTAGCGGCTCATGGCCCAGCCGTGCAGACCGTAATCAAGGTATTCCTGGACATTTGCCGGATAGAGCACCGGCATCATCACCGCCTTGAAGACATGCTCGGTCTGGTGCGGCAGTGTCGAAGACTTGGCGGCGTGATCGTCGCCGGCGATTACCAGGACACCGCCATGCTTTGCCGAACCGGCTGCATTGGCGTGCCGGAAAACGTCGCCGCAGCGGTCGACACCCGGACCCTTGCCGTACCACATGGCGAAGACACCCTCGTATTTGGCACCGGGAAAAAGATTGAGCTGCTGGGTTCCCCAGACTGCGGTGGCTGCGAGGTCCTCGTTGACCCCCGGCTGGAACACGATGCGCCGGGCGTCGAGATGCGGACGAGCTTTCCACAGCGCCTGATCGAGTCCTCCCAGTGGGCTGCCACGGTAGCCCGAGACAAAGCCTGCGGTATTCAGCCCGGCCGCCTCGTCACGCATGCGTTGCAGCATCGGCAGGCGAACGAGGGCTTGCGTGCCGCTCAGAAAGACGCGTCCCGAGTTGGCCGTATAGCGGCTGTCAAGTGTGGTCGAGAGATCGCCCATGGGATTCTCCTGTGGTGGTGGCATGTTGTCTGACCGAAACGCCTGGGGTCGTCCGGCCTACGATTCGTATTCGTTTGCGCTTTCGATGTCGCAACCGGCCGACTACCGGCAAGCCAGCAATCCCTCTGACTGCTCGCAGGCACGGGCCGGAATCCGCTTAAAGCAGCCAGAGATCAGTCCTTCGACATTCACCAGAGGGAATGTCTCGCACGGTCGCTGCCGGATTGTTGAAAGATGTTTTCAGCAGCGCTGACGATGGCAATCAAATGTAGTACAAACAGACCGCAGGAAGGGCTGAATTCTTTCAGCAACGCTCCCTGGTACCCATGGCAGTCCTGGGCAGGTGGATGGTTGATCTGCTCGAAAACAGTACAAACCCCAGGCCGCTTATGGAAAGCAGCCGCCCGGTGGACCAGAGTCAGTGCCCGCTAAAGGTTCTTTCGAAAAATTTTCCCAACGCAGTAATTTATATAGCAAAATTCTGCTACTGAACGTCCACTCAACGCCATGCACCTTCGCAAACACGACCTTCTGGAGATGGACGCCGAGTGGCTGAAGAAGCTGCTGGCGGAGCGATTGCTGGAAGTGTCTATCCGCCTCTTGGACGATGTCAAGGAATTGCAGGATCGGCAGATTCAGAACCTGGCCAACACCTCGAACCTCCCGGCCAGTCAGGCGTCGTGGAAGAAAGCTGGCGCCGACGAGGAAGAAAACGAATTCGACGAGCCACACCTGCCATTCATCAACAATGCCACCGAACAGGCGCTGCGGCACTGGGTGATTGCGTGATAGCTCAGCCACGGCACCCGCTCGTAAGCAGTATCCCGAGCCTTTGCTCCCTGGACAGCGTCATCGAGCCGGCCAGCAAGGGCCTGGAACTCCCCGTGCTGTCTGTCATCCCGGTGGCCGCATAGGGTGAACCATGACCATGAGTGAGCATGGAACAATGTCCGAAGTAGGCAAGGTACTTCGGTTCATGACCATTTATGGTTTCGGGAAAACAATATTCAAGATTATTGGTCGAGTAAGACCAAATGGTTTCTCCGCCAAGCTGTGGAAAAGTCGTAAGGCGGATATTGGGGTGATTGGTTGTGGTCAGTTTGCTTTTGCAACGATTGGCTTCTCAATCTGGCGAAGATATGGGAATCGGTTTGCCATTTGCTACGATATCGATGTCGATAAGCAGCGCTCTTTCGCCTCATTTTTTGGTCTTGCACAGGAGAATGTTTCCGCTCTGGATGTCATGACTGACGAGCGAGTGAGGTTCCTATATATTGCTTCCAATCATGCCTCGCACACGGACTATGCAGTTCAAGGGCTTCTGGCGGGCAAAATCGTTTACCTGGAAAAGCCGATTAGCGTCAGTATCGAGCAATTACAAAGACTCCATGAAACCATTCGGAGAACGGGAGGGCAGATCTTTGCTGGATACAACCGGCCATTTTCTGCCGCGGTGCGCCATCTGCATCACTGGATGGCAGGGGTGAACCAACCACTGACCCTGAATTGTTTCATCAGCGGTCATGTGCTAGGGCCTGAGCATTGGTATCGTAAGCCCGAAGAAGGGACAAGGGTTTGTGGCAATGTGGGCCACTGGCTGGATCTGGCTGTACATATGCTCTGTTGGTCGAGCTTGCCGGATAAATGGCACATCACCACCGTTTATAGCAATGCGGTGACGCGGGACGAAGACATGGTGATTGTACTCACCAGTGAGCGGGGTGACCTGATCAACATCATTCTCACGGCTCGCGGAGAGCCTTTCGAGGGAATTAACGAGACAATCAATATTCAGCAGGGTGATCTGATCGCGAAGATTGATGATTTTCGCCAGCTTGTTATCTGGCAGGGGGATAAGTTGCAAAAGAAGAGATTCTGGCCAAAAGATGTCGGCCATAACATGGCGATTCTTCAACCATTTTCCGAGGTAAGACGGGCTTGGCGTGAGGTCGAGCTTTCCACCTTGCTCATGCTTTGTATAGCCAGAATGGTCGTAAACGGCGATCATTCTTTTGAATTCAGCTTTTCCGAAGAACACAAACGATTAACCGGGCCTTCAAGTCGGTCATGAAACAGATTCTGCAATCGCTTAAAACAGGTGAGACCGAGGTTGCCGAGATCCCCTGCCCGGTGGTGATGCACCGGCAAGTATTGATCCGAAGCACAGTGTCCCTGGTCTCCGTTGGCACGGAGCGTATGCTCGTGGAGTTCGGCAAGGCTGGCTGGATCGAGAAGGCACGTCAACAGCCCGACAAGGTGCGCATGGTTCTGGACAAGATCAAGACCGACGGTTTGATGCCGACCGTCGAGACGGTATTCAACAAGCTTGATCAGCCTTTGCCACTCGGTTATTGCAATGTCGGTGTAGTGATGGAGACGGGAAGCGGGGTGAGCGGTTTTGCACCTGGTGACCGGGTGGCCTCGAACGGCAAACATGCCGAGGTGGTCTCTGTTCCAGCCAACCTCTGTGCGAGAATCCCCCCCCTCGTTTCCGATGAGGAGGCGGCGTTTACGGTGATCGGCGCGATCGCCCTCCAGGGAATACGGCTCGTTCAGCCCACCCTCGGCGAAGCGGTGGTAGTGACCGGGCTGGGGCTGATCGGTCTGGTGGCGGTGCAGTTGCTGCGTGCCCATGGCTGCCGGGTGTTGGGTATCGACCTCGATGCCGAGAAACTGGCCCTGGCCAGGGAGTTCGGCGCGGAAGTGGTGAATCTCGCGGCTGGAGAGGACCCGGTCGCGGCTGCACAAGCCTTTGCCCGCGGGCGCGGGGTGGATGCGGTGCTGATTACGGCTTCCACCAAGAGTAATGCGCCAGTGCACCAGGCGGCGTTGATGAGTCGCAAGCGCGGGCGCATCGTGCTGGTGGGGGTGACCGGGCTTGAACTCTCACGTGCCGACTTCTTCGAGAAGGAATTGACTTTTCAGGTGTCTTGTTCCTATGGGCCGGGCCGCTATGACACGAACTATGAAGAGAAAGGTCAGGACTATCCGGTAGGCTATGTGCGCTGGACCGAGCAACGCAATTTCGAGGCTGTGCTGGACATGCTTTCGGATGGCCGGTTGAACGTGCAGCCACTGATTTCCCACCGCTTTCCAATTGATGCGTCAGAGGATGCGTATGCCCTGATCGGCGGTGCAGAACCCGCGCTGGGCATCCTTTTGCGGTATCCGACGCCTGCCGAAAAGCCAGAAGTGGAAGTGCGTCGCACCAGCGTCAGACTGGCAGGTTCCCATGCTGCTGCCGGAGCTGCGGCATTGGGCTTTATTGGCTCGGGTAACTATGCTACGGCGGTATTGATCCCGGCCTTCAAGGCAACCGGTGCTCGCTTGAAGGTGGTTGCTTCGAACGGCGGTGTCAGTGGCCTTCATGCCGGTCGCAAGTATGGTTTTGAAGCAAGCACCACCGACACAGACAGTATTTTTGCCGACCCGCAGGTTAACGCGGTGGTGATTACGACTCGCCACGACAGCCATGCCGCGCTGGTTTGTCAGGCACTCGCAGCCGGCAAGCACGTCTTCGTGGAAAAGCCGCTGGCCATGAACCATGAAGAATTGGCAGCGATTGAACAAGCGCATGCAATCGCTGTGGCGACTGGCCGTTCTCTGGTGGTGATGGTCGGTTTCAACCGCAGGTTTTCCCCTCAAGTACAAAAGATCAGGTCGCTGCTTGAAGGCACCAGAGCTCCCAAGGCTTTTGTGATGACCGTCAATGCCGGTGCCATTCCCTCTGAACACTGGACCCAGGACTTGGCCGTGGGGGGAGGGCGGATTATCGGCGAGGGCTGCCACTTCATCGATCTGTTGCGTTTCCTGGCCGGAGTCGAAATTACAGCCCATCACAGTGTTCGTCTGCAGGCGGCGACCGCCGATACGGTGACCATCCAGTTGGCGTTCGCTGATGGGTCGATAGGCACCATTCACTACTTCGCCAACGGTAGCAAGTCCTATCCCAAGGAACGCCTGGAGGTCTTTGCTGCCGGGCGAGTATTGCAATTGGACAATTTTCGCAAGCTCACGGGATTCGGTTGGCCAGGCTTCACGAAGATGAACCTGTGGCGGCAAGACAAGGGACAAAGGAATTGTGCGGGAATGTTCGTCAATGTTGTCGAAAAGGGTGGGTTCACCCCAATCCCGCTGGCTGAAGTTCTGGAAGTCAGCCGGATCAGCATTGAGGTGGCTGCGAATCTCCGATGACTCGTGATGAACTCATTGCACTCGTTGTTTCTGGCTAACGGTCATGACTTTTCCAGGCACCCCCGATCATGAAAGTCATGACCGTTTCCCTCTCTCCCGACCCCTCCCCCACGAGGGGGAGGAAAGATTCGTGAGTCGCATACGCGACTTTCACATTAATTCGAGATCATTGCCGGCACGCCCGCATTTCATGAAAATCGTGCTGAAAAGGGATCGGCAAACCGGCCCGCAGATTGTAGCGGTACTTGAGCAACTGCTGACGGGACGTTACAAAGGCTCATGATCGGGTCCGGGCACCTGTCGCGCTTGTTCCACACCGTCCGACATTTGCGTGGTGAGCAGATTGCCTACCGTTTGTATTACCGCCTGGCCAGGCCTCTGGTCGCCCAGCAGGCCCTTGCATCGATTACCGAACTTGCCCGGAGAGCCTGGGTCCGGCCCTGGGTGGCGCCATTGATAGCACCGCGTAGCCACGTCGACCAGGGCGTATTCGAGTTCCTTGGAGAGCGCGGCTGTCTCGAGAAGTCCGGTGACTGGAATGCGGTGAACAAGACCAAGCTGTGGCTCTATAACCTACATTATCTTGACGACCTCAATGCAGTGGATGCAGATGCACGCCCCGATCAGCAAGGATGGCTGATTCAACGCTGGATCGATGACAATCCTCCACTCGCCGGTCATGGCTGGGAACCCTACCCACTTTCCTTGCGGATCGGGAACCTGGTGAAATGGTGTGCGCGGCAAACACAAGTCTCTCCGGAATGGCTCGTCAGTATCGGCAGGCAGGCGCAGGCCCTTGCGGTTCAGGAGGAACGCCACATTCTTGCCAACCACCTGTTTGCCAATGGCAAGGCGCTGACCTTCGCCGGAGCGTTTTTTGCCGGCGATCGGGGGGGGCAGTGGTTGAAGGGCGGCTTGCGTATCCTGGACCGGGAGATCAGCGAGCAGTTCCTGCCGGATGGTGGCCATTTTGAACTTTCTCCGATGTATCACTCGACCCTGCTTTGGGATATGTGCGATCTCGTGAACCTGGCTGAGCGAAGTGCTGTCCCCGAGCTGCTTGAACGGGCAGCGGCATGGCGTGGCGTGATTGAACGGGGGCTGGCCTGGCTCGAAAGCATGTGCCATCCGGACGGGGAAATTTCCTTTTTCAACGATGCGGCTTTTGGCATTGCGCCGCAGTTTCGACAAATCAAGGCCTATGCCGGAGCCTTGGGTTGTCTGGAAAGCAAAGGTCTGACCGAAGCCTTGTCCGGCATTCCCTGCACTCATCTTGGTGATACCGGCTATATCGTCGTCATTCCGGGGCAGGGCGGTAAGGCCTTGCTGGATGTGGCAGCTGTGGGACCGGCTTACCAGCCTGGTCATGCACACGCGGACACGCTCAGCTTTGAGTTGAGCCTCTTCGGGCAGCGGGTCCTGGTCAATTCCGGGACGTCCCGCTACGGCGAGGACACCGAACGGCAGCGCCAGCGAAGTACCGCTGCACACAATACGGTTGAGATCGATGGTGAAGATTCGTCGGAAGTCTGGGCCGGCTTCCGTGTCGCGCGCCGGGCCCGGCCGAGCGTACCGGAAATCTGGCGAGAGCGGGGGATGGAAGGCGAGGAACTACGGATTCGTTGCGCGCATGACGGATATCGGCGTCTGCCGGGCCGTCCGCTTCATCAGCGGCAATGGATGTTCGCCAAAGGTCGCCTGCGCATGATCGATTCGCTATCCGGACAATTCCGGAAGGCCGTTTGTCGCTTTTATCTGCATCCAGACGTTCAGGTCGCGGGGAATCAGGAACTGCATCTGCAGAGTGGTCACAGCATCCTTTTGTCTGTCTTTGGCGGTACGGCGAACGTGGTGTCTTCGACCTGGCACCCGCAGTTCGGGGCATGTGTACCCAGTCACTGCATTGAGATCCGGTTCGACAGCGCTGAACTGATCATCGATTTTTCCTGGAAGTGAGATGCATATCCTGTTCTTGTCCGACAACTTCCCGCCGGAAGTGAATGCGCCTGCCAGCCGCACCTTCGAGCATTGCCGTGAGTGGGTCAAGGCAGGCCATCAGGTGACGGTGATTTCCTGTGTGCCGAATTTTCCAAAGGGTCGCGTTTATGCGGGATATCGTAACCGGCTTTGGCAGACTGAAATCATCGAGGGGATTCGGTTACTCCGGGTCTGGTCTTACATTACAGCCAACGAGGGCTTCGTCAAACGAATTCTCGACTATCAAAGCTTCATGGTGGCCGCCACCCTGGCTGGACTCCTCGTCCGGCGCGTGGATGTGGTCGTCGGCACCTCCCCCCAGTTTTTTACAGTCTGCGCGGCGTGGGTATTGAGCGTTTTCAAGCGGATACCGTTCGTTTTCGAGCTGCGTGACCTTTGGCCCGAGTCGATCAAGGCCGTGGGGGCCATGCAGGATTCAACTGCCATCCGCTGGCTGGAAAAACTGGAATTGTTTCTCTATCGCAAGGCCAAGCTGATTGTCACGGTGACCCACGCTTTCCGAGACAAGTTGATCAGGCGTGGCATCGACGGCAACAAAATCAGTGTGGTCACCAATGGTGTGGACATGGGGCGCTTCAAGTCGATGCCGAAGGATCCTTCCTTGGTCCGACAACTGGGCCTGGAAGGCAAGTTCGTGGGTGGCTATGTGGGCACCCATGGCCTGGCACACCACCTTGAGACAGTTCTGGACGCCGCGGAGAAATTCATTGCCGAGGGCCTCGGAGAAGATTTTCACTTCATTCTGCTTGGCGACGGTGCTCGCAAACCGGCTCTTCAGGATGAAGCACACAGGCGTCGGCTGCAAAATGTAACGTTTGTGGACACAGTGCCCAAGGATGAAGTGGCGCGCTATTGGTCGCTGCTGGATGTGTCGATCATTCACCTTCGGAAAACCGAGCTGTTCACGACGGTGATTCCCTCCAAGTTATTCGAATGCATGGGAATGGGCTTGCCGGTACTGCACGGCGTGGCCGGTGAGTCGGCGGATATGGTGTGTGCGGAGAATGTCGGGATTGTCTTCGAGCCTGAAAACGCCGAAGAGTTGGTGACTCAGATGAAGGTCTTGAAAAATGACCGTTCAAGGTACGAGATATACCGCGCCAACAGTCTCGTGGCGGCCAGGAAATACGACCGCACTGCCCTGGCGATGGAGATGCTTGCGCTACTGGACAAGCTGGTTGCTGGACGGGCATAACGAGGGTATACGGATCGATTTGCTGGTGGTCAACGACAGTGAGGCGGTACTGGTGGATGTGACAAGCAAACTGACGCCGTCCGATGTGGACGAGCATCTAGAGAGTCTGGCGAAATTCAGACAAGCGCTGCCGCGCTATGCCGACGTGCGGACCATCGGGGCGGTGGCAGCGATGGTGCTCCCCCCGGTCAAGCATCTCTCTTCTCCCAAACCTGGGGGAGGAGCGAAGGGGCGAAATGGGCAATGCATGGCGCATGCGCCGTGCTCATCAGGCGATTCCGGAGTGCCCGCAGGAATGCGTCCTGCAAGGGCGGGAAACAGTCAGGGCTTATCCGATTTCCGGAGCCTCATACCTTGAAACTCCTGGTCACCGGTGTGGCCGGTTTCATCGGCATGCACACCGCGCAGCACCTCCTTCGTCGTGGCGATACGGTGGTGGGCATCGACAACCTCAATCAATATTACGAAGTGACGCTCAAGCGTGCCCGACTTGCCTGCCTGGCAGGGCAGGGTGACTTCCGCTTCATCGAGATGGACATCTCCGATCGGGTAGCCATGGCGACCTTATTCGCCAGCGAAGGATTCGATCGCGTGATCCATCTGGCGGCCCAGGCCGGTGTGCGCTATTCACTCGCCAATCCCAACGCCTACGTCGATAGCAACCTCGTCGGCTTCATGACCGTCCTTGAGGGCTGCCGCCATCATGCAGTTCAACATCTAGTCTACGCTTCGAGTTCCAGCGTCTACGGCGGGAATGCACGCATGCCTTTCTCAGAGTGCGACAATGTGGACCATCCGGTCAGCCTCTACGCCGCGACCAAGAAGGCCAACGAACTGATGGCGCATACCTACAGTCATCTTTATCGTTTGCCGACCACCGGACTTCGCTTCTTCACCGTCTATGGTCCCTGGGGACGGCCCGACATGGCGCCCTTCCTGTTCACTCGCGCGATCCTCGAAGGGCGGCCGATCGATGTCTTCAACCATGGGCAGATGCAGCGCGACTTTACCTACGTGGATGACATCGTCGAAGCCGTGCTACGGGTCAATGACCGGATCCCCGGGCCCGATCGGACTTATACTGCAGACAGTCCTGATCCGTCTGCCAGTGATGCGCCATACCGCGTATTCAATGTCGGCAATCATCAGCCGGTGCCCTTGCTGAGCTTCATTGGCTGCATCGAGCGGCGACTGGGGCGCGAGGCCGAGAAGCGGATGCTGCCGATGCAGCCGGGCGACGTACCGGCCACCTATGCCGACACTTCCCGCCTCGAAAAATGGATCGGTTTCGCGCCAGGCACGCTGTTGTCCGAAGGCATCGCGCGCTTTGTCGATTGGTATCGCAACTACTACCAGGTCTGAAAGGAACATTGTCATCCCATGAAAGTGACCGTGATTGGAACGGGCTACGTCGGATTGGTCACTGGCGCCTGCCTGTCGGAGATGGGCAACCACGTATTGTGTCTGGATGTGGACGAACGCAAGATCGCGATCCTCAACAGCGGTGGTATCCCCATCCATGAGCCTGGCCTGGAGCCAATGGTGAAGCGCAATGCCGTCGCGGGACGTCTGCAATTCACGACCGATATCGCTGCCGCGGTACATCACGGTACGCTGCTGTTCATCGGTGTCGGTACGCCTCCCGACGAGGACGGTTCGGCCGATCTGCAGTATGTGCTCAGCGCTGCACGCAACATCGGGCAGCACATGACCGACTACAAGGTGATCGTCGACAAGAGCACGGTACCCGTCGGCACCGCCGATCGCGTTCGCGCGGCCGTGCAGGAAGCACTGGCCAAGCGCGGGCTCTGCATGGAATTTGCCGTGGTCAGCAATCCGGAGTTCCTCAAGGAAGGCGCCGCGGTCGATGACTTCATGCGTCCCGACCGCATCATCGTCGGTGCTGACGATGAACGCGCGACCTTGCTGATGCGGGCGATCTATGCTCCTTTTTCGCGTAACCGCGACAAGCTGCTACTGATGGATACACGCAGCGCCGAACTCACTAAGTATGCAGCCAATGCGATGCTGGCGACGCGCATCAGCTTCATGAACGAACTGGCTCGGCTGGCCGAGTGCGTCGGCGCCGACATCGAACTGGTTCGCCATGGTATCGGCAGCGATCCGCGTATCGGCACGCACTTTCTCTATGCCGGCACCGGCTACGGTGGCTCGTGTTTTCCCAAGGACGTGAAGGCACTGGTACGCACCGGCCAGGAGTTTGGTATCGATCTTCGTGTCCTGGCAGCCGTCGAGGCGGTAAACGACATCCAGAAGCGGGTGCTGGTCGACAAGGTGCTCGCCCGATTCGAAGGAAACCTGCAGGGACGCAGCTTTGCGCTGTGGGGGCTGGCCTTCAAACCGGATACCGACGACATGCGCGACGCACCGAGCCGAGTGATCGTGCATGAACTGCTGCGTTTCGGTGCGACGATTCGGGCTTACGATCCGGTGGCGATGGACGAGGCGCGCCGGGTATTCGGCGACCTTCCTGGGCTGAGCTTTGCGAGCCACCCTGCCGAGGCGCTGCAAGGCGCGGATGCCCTGTTGATCGCCACCGAATGGCGCGAGTTCAAGAGTCCGGATTTTGAGCAGATCCGCGCGCTGCTGAGGCAGCCCTTGATCTTCGACGGCAGAAACCTTTTTGACCCCGTTCTGGTACGTAGTCTGGGTATCGAGTATCACGGGGTTGGGCGTGGCGAGGGGGTTCAACAGACCCGGAGCAACGGTGTGACAGGCCGGGTGTGAACCGATTGCGATCATGGTCGTATCGCGATGATTTTCCATTGCGCCGGCAAGGGTAGGCCAGAACACGCAGAGGCGGAATTTGACTCTGCTCAGCGTGCCGGCCCCGTGTGCAGCGGCACGATGTCGCCTGCCCGCAGAGAGACCGTGACCTCCCGTCCGACCGCAATCCCGTAGCGATGGACGGCGCGAACTGGCAGGCGCATCTGCAGGCGGGCTTCGGACAGACCCTGCGGTTGTAAACGGACGACGGCTTCAGTGCCCATTTCGATGACTTCCTCGACGATGACCAGCAGCGGGTTTTCCAGATGACTTCCCCAGGGTTTGTCCGGGCGGACGAGCAGTACGTTGCTCGGCAGGATGGCCCAGCGCAGGTCGCCCTCAATGCCCGCCGGTAGCGGGCCGGTGGCACGCAGGGCATGCGGTCCCCAGCGCAGCCGCAGGTTGCGCCCACTGGCCGTGCCGTCCACCCTGGCCGTAAAAATATTCGGGATGTCGAGGAGGCGTGCCGCTTCCTCGCTTGTGGGGCGCGTCAATACTTCGGAGGTGGCCCCGGACTGCACTATTCGCCCATGCCGTAGCAGCAGCAGGTGCGAAGCCAGTTGTGCGGCTTCGTCGAGATCGTGGGTCACCAGCAGCACCGTTGCAGCGAGTTGCTCATGCAGGCGCAGCAGTTCTATATAGAGACGCTTGCGCGTACTGCGATCAACGGCGGAGAAAGGCTCATCAAGTAGTAGGACCTGCGGTTGGCGGGCGATTGCCCGCGCCAGCGCCACACGCTGCTTCTGGCCGCCGGAAAGCTCGTCGGGATAGCGTCGTTCAAGACCTTCGACATGGGCGAGGGCAAGGCAATGAAGCGCTCGTTTCCGGCGTTCGCCGATCGGCAGATGGATCAGTGCTGTCTCGACATTTGCCTGCACCGTCAGGTGGGGAAAAAGACCATAATGCTGGGAAACGAAGCCGATTGACCGCTCGCGTGTCGGCCGGTGGATGTTTCCTTCAGCCCAAATTTCCGTCCCCAGTGCCACGTGTGCCTGTCTGACTGGCAACAGGCCAGCAATGGCGCGCAGGATCGAGGTCTTGCCGCTTCCGGAAGGGCCTACCAGGGCGGTGATCCGTCCGTCGGGAAAGTCAGCGGCAAAATCGAGTGGCGGACCGCCATGACGAAGTTGTACGCTGAGGGTCACGTTGCGCGGTGCCGCCTGGCCAGGCGTCTGGCCAGCCCGTAGCTGACCGAGATGGTGAGCAGCGAAACCAGCAGAAGCAGTAGCGACATCGCGCCTGCCGAAGCGTGATCGAAGGATTGCACCTTGTCGTAGATCGAGATCGCGACGGTACGGGTTTCGCCGGGGATGTTGCCACCCACCATCAGTACTACGCCGAATTCGCCGAGGGTGTGGGCAAAGGTCATCACCGATGCAGACAGAATGCCGGGCCAGGCCAACGGCAGTTCTATCCTGAGGAAGGTTTGCCAGCAGGTCAGTCCGCAACATTGTGCGGCTTCGCGAATGTCCGGTGCAATGGCTTCGAAGGCGCGCTGGATCGGCTGCACGGCAAAGGGAATGTTGAAGATCACTGAGGCTACGACCAGGCCGCTGAAACTGAAGGCCAGGGTCTGGCCAGCAAGCACCTCGAACCAGCGTCCCGGTAGCGATTGGCTACTCATCGCCACGAGCAGGTAGTAGCCGATCACTGTGGGTGGCAGGACCAGCGGGAGCGCCAGCAGGCCCTCAATCCATATTTTGCGCTTGCGCGTGGTCACCGCCAGCCAGTGGGCCGCAAGAATCGCCGGGGGAAGCAGTAGCAGCAAGGTCAGCAAGGCGAGTCTGACTGACAGGGTGATCGCGGCCGTGTCCATTAAGGCGTTGCTTTATTCGGCAGAACGAAGCCGTGGCGAACGAAGACGGCGCGTGCGGCAGGTTTTTGAACGTAGTCGTAAAAGGCGCGCGCGGTATCGCCGGCGGACTTCATCAGTACCAGGCGCTGGCGCAACGGTTCGCTCGCGTGCCATTCGCTGCTAATTAGCGTGAAGCTTCCCGATTGGGCGACTGCTGGCGCACTGGCAAGTGACAGGGGCAGCAGGCCTCCCTGACTCGATCCCGATGCCGCGAACTGCATCGCCTGTGCGGCACTTTCGCCCAGCACGAGCTTGGACTCGATCGCCGACCACAGCCCCGCATGTTGTAGCACTGCCCGCGCTGCGCGGCCATAGGGGGCGTGCTCTGGGTTGGCGATGGCAAAGCGCTTGACGCGGCCGTCGGCCAGTGCCGCCTTGAGATCGTTCAACGCAGCGTCTGCCTGCAGGGGCGATCCGTGTGGGACGAACAGGACCAGGCGGCCGATGGCATACAAGACGCCACGATCCCGTGTCAGCCCCCGGTCGGCGAGCCGAAAAACCAGGTGCTCGTCAGCAGAGAGAAACAACTCGAATGGAGCGCCATGCTCAAGCTGGTAGGCAAAGTTTCCCGATGAACCGAAAGACAGCTTTACCGCGTGTCCGCTCTCCTTCTCGAAAACTTCGGCAACTTCGGTCAGTGCGAACTTGAGATCAGCCGCGGCAGCGATCGGGGGGGGACCGGCAGCTTTCGCGATCGTCAGTTCAGCCAGCAGCAACAGACAGACAGCGGCGCGAAGGATTGGCATGACAGCTCTGGCCAACGTCAATGGGAGGCTCATTATAGCCTGCCAGGATTGCCGGTTAGCGATCGACCTTGCCCAGGCTGCAGGCGGATCGTAGCGATGCGATTGATCGATATTCTGCACCTACCCCGACCCGTGCATGAGTGCCAGTCATACCGAGGGCTGCCGAAGAGACCTGGTAGACGCTGTTCACGAGAAATGCTGCGTTGTATGCGCACTTGTATTCGGGTCATGTGGCACAATATAAAGATGGCTCAAGACTCACGACCTGGTTTGCTCATAGTCAGACGAACAACTATCAATACACAGGAACCTGGATGACTTCTGACATGCTCCACAAGCATTTCACTCCCTACTCGCCAAAACCGGGTGAGGAGTTCATGAATAGCGATCAACTGGCCCATTTTCGTGGCATCCTCGAAGCGCTCAAGCAGCAGTTGATCGAGGACATCGAGCGTACGGTGCATACCATGAAGGATGAAGCGACGGTTTTTGCCGATCCCAATGATCGTGCGAGCCAGGAAACCGACATTGCCATCGAACTGCGCAACCGCGACCGAGAACGCAAGCTGATCAAGAAGATCGAGGAGACCATCGACCGGATTGACAGCGGTGACTATGGCTATTGTGCCGCCTGCGGGGTCGAGATCGGCATCAAGCGTCTGGAAGCGCGACCGACGGCGACCCTGTGCATCGACTGCAAAACGCTTGAAGAAGTACGGGAAAAACAGATAGCCAAGTAGGCGATATCGGCAGATGGGCGCTGGGCGCACCGCGCAGGCGGTCGACCAGCGGTGCATGTCACACAAAAGGACGCCTCGGCGTCCTTTTTTCTGCCGTTGATCAGCGGCCTATGACTGTGTGGCGTTAGCGCCGCCCTCTTCGGCGCTCAGGGCTTTCATGGACAGCCGTACCCGGCCTTTCTCGTCGGCTTCCAGAACCTTGACGCGTACCTTCTGGCTTTCCTTGAGATAATCGGCAACGGCGTTGACGCGTTCGTTGGCGATCTGTGAGATGTGCAGAAGGCCATCTCGACCGGGCAGGATGCTGACGATGGCGCCAAAGTCTAGCAGCTTTAGTACGGTGCCGTCATAAACCTTGCCGACTTCGACGTCAGCCGTAATGGCCTCGATGCGAGCCTTGGCAGCGTCAGCGGCGTCCCCGCTGACCGAAGCGATGGTGATCGTGCCGTCGTCCTTGATGTCGATCGTCGTGCCGGTTTCTTCGGTAATGGCACGGATCACCGCACCGCCCTTGCCGATCACGTCGCGAATTTTCTCGGGATTGATTTTCATCATATACAGGCGCGGTGCATAGCTCGATACCTCTTCACGATGTCCGGACATCGAATCCTGCATCTGTTTCAGGATGTGCAGGCGGGCCTCACCGGCCTGGGCCAGCGCGACCTGCATGATTTCCTTGGTAATGCCCTGGATTTTGATGTCCATCTGCAGTGCAGTGACCCCCGACTCGGTGCCGGCAACCTTGAAGTCCATGTCACCGAGGTGATCCTCGTCACCGAGGATGTCGGTCAGCACAGCGAAGCGATTGCCTTCCTTGATCAAACCCATGGCGATTCCGGCCACGTGTGCCTTGAGCGGAACGCCGGCATCCATCAGCGCCAGCGATGCTCCGCAGACGCTGGCCATCGAGCTGGAGCCGTTTGATTCGGTAATCTCGGAGACAACGCGAATGGTGTACGAGAACTCTTCGGGTGAAGGCAGAACGCCCAATAAGGCGCGCTTGGCCAGCCGGCCATGCCCGATCTCGCGACGCTTCGGCGTTCCGACACGGCCGCATTCCCCCGTGGCGTAGGGCGGGAAATTATAGTGCAGCATGAAGCGCTCACGGTATTCGCCGGAGAGTGCGTCGATGATCTGTTCGTCACGACCGGTGCCGAGCGTCGCCACGACCAGCGCCTGCGTCTCGCCACGGGTGAACAGGGACGAGCCATGTGCTCGCGGCAGCACGCCCGAACGCATCGCGAGCGGTCGAACGGTTCGCGTATCGCGTCCATCAATGCGCGGCTCGCCGGCGAGGATGCGACCGCGGACGATTCTGGCTTCGGCATCTGAGACCATGTTGCGGACGGCGTTGGCATCAGGGGCATCGTCGCCAGCGGTCAGGACTTCGACCGCGTAGGCGGTGATTTCCCTGATCCGTTGGCTGCGCAACTGTTTGCTGCTTATCCGGTAGGCCTCCTGCAGTTCGCCTTCAACCAGTGCATTGAGCTTGCCATGCACGGCTTCGTTTCTTGCCGCCGGTGCCCAGTCCCATTCCGGTTTGCCAGCCTGATCGGCAAGTTCGTTGATGGCATCGATCGCCGCCTGCATTTCCTGGTGTCCGTAGACCACGGCACCGAGCATGACCTCCTCGGAGAGTTCCCGGGCTTCTGACTCAACCATCAGCACGGCTGCCTGTGTTCCGGCGACGACCAGATTGAGCAGACTCGATGAGAGTTGCGTGGCCCTCGGGTTGAGGACGTATTGGCCGTCGATATAGCCGACGCGGGCAGCGGCGATTGGTCCGTCGAAAGGGATGCCGGAGATCGCCAAGGCTGCCGAGGCGCCGATAATGGCTGGAATGTCGGGATCGATTTCCGGGTTCAGCGACATCACCATTGCGACGATCTGAACCTCGTGGTAGAAGCCTTCGGGGAAGAGCGGGCGCAGCGGACGATCGATGAGCCGTGAGGTCAGGGTTTCCTTCTCCGAAGGACGGCCCTCACGCTTAAAAAAGCCACCGGGAATGCGTCCCGCAGCATAGGTTTTCTCGATGTAATCAACGGTCAGCGGAAAGAAATCCTGGCCAGGCTTGGCCATTTTGTTGCCAACGACAGTGACCAGCACGACGGTGTCGTCCATCGACACCAGTACGGCACCGCCAGCCTGACGGGCGATTTCGCCGGTTTCCAGGGTCACCTGGTGGGCTCCGTAGGCGAAGCTTTTCTTGACGATATTAAACATTGTTCCCTTTCTCAATAGTCTGGCGCGAGCCTGCCCGCGACTCCGGCAGGCGACCGACGCCCGATTTAGCAAACTGCAATAGCAGAAACAGCGGCGCAGCCCGCGAGGGGCTGGCCGCTGACTGCTTTTCGAGTTGCCTGCAGATCCGATCGCGGTGAGGATCGGTGAGCGGGCTTATTTGCGCAGGCCGAGACGCTGGATCAGGCTGCGGTACGAATCGACATTGGTGCGCTTCAGATAGTCCAGCAACTTGCGACGACGGCTGACCATACGCAACAGCCCACGCCGCGAGTGATTGTCCTTCTTGTGTTCCTTGAAATGGCCGGTCAGGTCATTGATGCGTGCGGTCAGCAACGCCACCTGGACTTCGGAAGACCCGGTATCGCCGACGGTACGCTGGTAATCGGTCATGATTTGCGCTTTTTGCGTCACATTGATCGCCATGTCAAACTCTCTTTCTGGGAAACGGCGCCGCCCCGGTTTGATAGAGCCAACGCCAGATGGATAAAGGTGTTTATTCGCTTGGCGAAGCGAGGCGGGGATTGTAACTGTTGGGGGGATGAGCAGCAAGGCAGCCCTGAAGCATGACCGGCGAACCCAGGGCCTCTGTACTCGGTTGACATACTCCATGTCGTGTCAAAAGGAGCAAAATTGCTTACATTCATTGGCTTATGAAGATATCTTGTAAACCCGTGCGAAATCAGGTCTGCTCTCGTCTTTTAGGCGACCGAAATGATGGCGACACAGGGGGGTAAGTCTGATGTGCTGCTTGAGGGAAGTGGACGATCCGTGCAAACCGAGCAAAGGAACGCTGCATGACTTCGTGGAGAGGCTCGTGATCGCATCGCGATGGCAACGGCGCTGTCCAATAGTGACACCCTTGAAGAGATCGCGGACTGGGGACGGACGAAGGAGCCCTGGTTGCGCCATTTCTGGGTGCTCAAAAACGGCGTCCCCTCCGTGGAGACCTTTCTGCGGGTCTTTCGAGCGCTGGACGCGAAGCAATTCGAGGCGGCATTCCGCCGCTGGGTGGCCGGGGTCGTTGGCGCCCTGAGAGGCAGTGCGGCGGTCGATGAATAGGGCAGGACGTGACACGAATACCGTACGAGCGAAAACCCGGGTGCGAACGGTAAGCGGGAGCAAGACTTGCAGCAATGCCAAGCATTCGCGACTACAATGCGCAGGGGGTCGTTTGTTGTTGACCCGGGCCGGCTAATGGGTGAGTCATAGGAACATGTCCTTCCTCGAGCGTATCGACGAGTGCAACACGCACGATCTGGCCGCCTTCCGTCCTTTCGAGGTCGAGGGCGTGCGCTATGGCTGGGTGCGGCACGATCTTGCCGAGCGCCTGGCCGGGTTTGGTGAGGTCTTCGCCGTTTCCGCCAATGCCGTGGTGCTGTCGCCAGCGTTGCGCGACTTTGCGGCGCGCAGCGAGGCGGTCGAGCGCGCGGTGCGCGTCCTCGAGAGCGAAGGGCGGATCGTCGGGCGCCGCGACGAGTTCTATCCGGTGACACAGGCGTTTGCCGCGCTGCCCGTCTTGCAGATCGAGCGCGCTGCCGTCCCGCATTTCGGTGTGCTTGCCTTCGGTGTGCACATGAACGCATTCGTGCGCACGCGCAACGGCTTGCAGATGTGGGTGGCAAGGCGAGCAGCGGACAAGCCAACCTTTCCCGGAATGCTCGACAATGCGGTGGCGGGCGGCCAGCCGATCGGCATCGGGCTGCGCGAGAACCTGCTCAAGGAATGCCACGAGGAAGCGGGAATTCCGCCGGAGATCGCGCAACGCGCCACGTCGGTCGGCGCCCTTTCGTATTGCAAGGAAACACGGAACGGGCTGAAACCCGACGTGCTGTATTGCTTCGATCTCGAACTGCCAGCGGACTTCGTGCCGAGCAATACCGACGGAGAAGTCGAGGAATTTTTGCTCTGGCCGATCACGCGCGTCGCCGAGACGGTGCGCGACAGCCAGGCGTTCAAGCCGAACTGCAACCTGGTGATCATCGATTTTCTCGTGCGGCACGGCGTCATTCCGCCGGAGCACAGGGATTATCTGCCGATCTGCCTCGGCTTACGGCGTTAGCAGGGGGCTTCCCTCCCTGCACCCCTTGCGATGGTTGCCGGTCGTTTCGCTTCTGGTCTTGACGCGATACCTCATATGGGCACCGAGGGGCAATTCCACCCGGTCGAGCCACGCAGTCGAGCTAAGCTTTCTTCGCTTGTCGTGGATCGCGCACCCCCAACCCACACGGCCAGCAGCTGAAAGCTGAACCGAATTCTCTGCCTTCATTCATGGAACGCCCAAAAAAGACAGAAAACTACACAAATCATAGGGCTGTGAACATCCCTCTTCCTAACTCGTTGAGGGTAAACGCGCCTATTTGCGAGGGTTGACGACATTGGCGTCCATGCAATTGCCCTGGTGACGCCGGATTACCGCATGGGACGGGGGGCTGATGACGTACAATAAGCAGGCAGGACGGTCGGAGTATGGTCTTGCGGCGGGCCTGACAAGCAGCTGTGCGCAACCTTCAAAGAGGTGCCGTCTGAAAAAAAGGCCCCGACCAATCGGGGCCTTCTTGTTGGGTGCCTGGTGCCCAAGAGAGGAATCGAACCTCCACGGTGTTGCCACCACTAGGACCTGAACCTAGCGCGTCTACCAATTTCGCCACCTGGGCAATTCCAGCGAGAGCCGAATTCTATAGGAACATGAAGAAATGTCAATCATCAAAATGTCGGCAATCCGACGCCGCGATCCGTACCTGGAGCGTGAACTGAAACACTACGAGCAACCATTGCCTTCGCGCGAATATATCCAGCAAATTCTTGAGGAACAGGGTAAGCCTGTGGGCTTCGACGAGCTTTGTGCGCTGCTTGACATCCAGAAAGCCGAGTTCGAGCCGTTTCAGCGCCGCTTGCGGGCAATGGAGAGCGAGGCGCAGTTGCTGCGCAACCGCAAGGCCTCGTACATTCTGCCGGAACGCGTTAGTCTGATTGCCGGACGCGTCGAGGGGCATCCCGATGGATATGGCTTCCTGATTCCTGATGATGGTAGCGAAGACCTGGCTCTTGAAGCCCGGCAGATGTCCAAGGTACTACATCGCGATCGCGCCCTGGTGCGTGTCGTCGGCACCGATCGCCGCGGACGCCGTGAGGGGGTCATCGTCGAAGTCCTGGAACGGGCCAATAGCCGGGTCGTTGGCCGCGTCCTGCTGGAACATGGGATCGCCGTCGTGGTACCGGAAAACCGGCGCATCAACCAGGACATCCTGGTCGCACCAAACGGCAATATCAGTGCACGCTCGGGTGAGGTAGTCACGGTCGAAATCATCGAGCAGCCCGATCGGCATTCGAAGCCGATTGGGCGCATCGTCGAGGTGCTTGGCAACTACGCCGACCCGGGCATGGAAATAGAGATCGCCCTGCGTAAGCACGAGCTGCCATTCGAGTTCTCAAGCGGTGCGCTTGCAGAAGCCGCGGCGCTGCCGGATACCCTGGACCCGGTTGATCGGGAAGGTCGTATCGACTTGCGAGTGCTGCCATTGGTAACGATCGACGGTGAAACGGCGAGGGATTTCGACGACGCGGTTTTCGCCGAGAAGCAAGGTCTTGGCTGGCGATTGGTGGTGGCAATTGCCGACGTCAGTCACTACGTACAGCCAGCCACGGCGCTCGATCATGAGGCCCGGGAACGCGGCAATTCGGTCTATTTCCCTCGCCGGGTGATTCCGATGTTGCCCGAGAAGCTCTCCAATGGCCTGTGTTCGTTGAACCCCGACGTCGAACGTCTGGCGATGGTCTGCGACATGCTGATCGACCCCCATGGCGAGATCACCGATTACCGTTTCTACCCTGCAATCTTCCGCTCACAGGCGCGGCTGACCTATGATCAGGTATGGAACTGGCTGACTGGCGTAACGCGGCCGGAGAGCGATCTTCATCGTGGCCTGCAGCCGCATCTGCAGACGCTCTACACTCTGTTCAAGGTGCTTGTCGATGCACGTGGCAAACGCGGGGCGATCGACTTCGAAACCATTGAAACGATGATGGTGTTCAATGCGCAGGGCAAGATCGAAAAGATTGTTCCAGTGCGCCGCAACGACGCGCACCGCCTGATCGAGGAATGCATGCTCGCCGCCAATGTCTGTGCTTCCGACTTTCTTCAGGCCAAGCGGCAGCCTTGCCTGTATCGGATTCATGAAGGTCCGACGGCAGAGAAGCTGGAGGCACTGCGCAATTTCCTCAAGGAATTCGGAATTGGCCTGGGCGGCGGTGACAATCCGACGGCCAGGGATTACGCCAAGTTGCTGGAGAGCATCAAGTCCCGTCCCGACGCCCAGTTGCTGCAGACGGTGATGCTGCGCTCACTGCGCCAGGCCATGTACAGCCCCGATAACGTCGGACATTTCGGTTTGTCGTACGAGCACTATACCCATTTCACGTCGCCGATCCGCCGCTACCCTGATCTGCTGATCCATCGTTCGATCAAGGCGGTGCTGGCGGGAACGCACTACCAGCCAGGCAAGTGGGACGAAATTGGTCTGCACTGCTCGATGACCGAGCGGCGCGCCGATGAGGCGACACGTGACGTCAGCAACTGGCTGAAGTGCTACTACATGCGTGACCGTATCGGAGAGTGTTTTTCAGGAACGATTGCCGCCGTGGTACCCTTTGGAATTTTTGTCGCACTCGATGAGGTCTATGTCGAAGGTCTGGTGCATGTTTCGGAACTCGGCGACGAGTATTTCCAGTACGACAGTGTTAAACACCAGATGCTCGGCGAGCGAACAGGTCACCGCTATCGTCTCGGTGACCGTTTGCAAGTGAAGCTCGTCAGGGCGGATCTGGAAACCGGGCGAATCGATTTCGTGCTCTCGGAGCCGTCGTGATGCGCATCAGCGACAGAAAGTCAGGATAGTGAACGGAGATTTTCGGGAAGATCGGCAGGTGCCAGCGCCGCCGGATATCGCGGCGAGGTTGTTACGTGTGGTGTTGGCAATGGTCGAGGAGACCCGCCCGGGACGAGCTCTGGGGCGAGTGAGCCTGCACAGCCACCTTGAGCGGGATCTGGGCCTGGATAGCCTGGCTCGGGTCGAACTCCTGCTGCGGGTGGGCAGCGAGTTTGGCAAATCGCTGCCTGAAGGAGCGCTTGCCGAGGCCGAAACGCCACAGGACCTGCTGCGATTCATTGCGTGCGCCGACACCGGGAGTTTTGTCCAAACGGATGTCGAGCCGGCAAGCAGCCCGACCGGTGTTGACAGCAGTCCGACCGGTGTTCCCGAATCGGCGAGGACGCTGGTCGAAGTCCTTGAGTGGCACGCCGAACGCCATCCGCATCGACCGCATGTGCTGCTCTACGGCGATGGCGGAGGCGAACAGGGTGAATTTCGTGCCGAAACCATCACCTATGCCCAATTGCTCGAGCAGGCTCGTCGTGTCGCCACTGGACTGGTGTCACGCGGCCTGTTGCCGCGGCAGGCAGTGGCGTTGATGCTGCCTACCGGACGCGACTATCTGACGAGTTTTTTCGGTGTGATGCTTGCCGGCGGCATTCCGGTGCCGATCTACCCGCCGGCACGACTGGCACAGATCGAGGATCACCTGCGGCGGCATGCACGCATTCTCGCGAATGCTGAAGCGGTGTGCATCATCACCGTGCCGCAGGCGAAAGGGGTGGCCGCACTGCTGCGACCCGAGGCACCGACGCTGACCGAGGTGCTGACCCCTGCAGAACTTGACAATGAACCGATTCCCCTGCTGTACCGCGCTGTTCAAGAGGATATCGCCTTTCTGCAATATACCTCCGGCAGCACGGGTGACCCCAAGGGCGTGATGCTCAGCCATGCCAATCTGCTCGCCAACCTGCGGGCCATGGGCGAAGCTACCGGGGTAAGCAGCGAGGATGTCTTCGTATCGTGGCTGCCGCTTTACCATGATATGGGATTGATCGGTGCCTGGTTTGGCTCGCTCTATTTCGGCATGCGCCTGATTCTGATGTCGCCGCTGGCTTTTCTGTCACGACCGGTGCGCTGGTTGCATGCCATCTCGCGGCATCGCGGTACGCTTTCTCCTGCCCCCAACTTTGCCTATGACCTGTGCGCGCGCAAGCTTGCCGACGCCGATCTGGAGGGGCTTGATCTGTCTTCCTGGCGGCTGGCGCTGAATGGTGCCGAGCCGGTGAGTCCGTCGACGCTCGAAGCCTTTGCAAAACGTTTCGCCCCCTATGGTCTGTGCGGCGAGGCGATTACGCCGGTGTATGGCCTCGCCGAATGCTCTGTTGGGCTAGCCTTCCCGCCGCTCGAACGCGGTCCACGCATTGATGTGATCGAGCGGGACGCCCTGGTCAAGCGTAAATGTGCTGTCCCGGTTAGCAAAGGTGACGCCGATCCGTTGCGCGTGCCGGCCTGCGGTCGGGTCCTGCCACGGCACGAGATCCGGGTGGTTGATGAACAGGGCTGCGAACTTCCAGATCGGCGCGTCGGCTGCCTGCAGTTTCGTGGTCCATCGGCCACGACAGGCTATTACCGTAATCCGCTAGCGACGCAAGCGCTGTTTCGCGACGGCTGGCTGGACTCCGGGGATTTTGCCTATACGGTTGAAGGCGAGATCTATCTGACCGGAAGGGTCAAGGACTTGATCATTCGCGGCGGCCGCAATTTCTATCCATACGAGCTCGAACAGGCGGTCGGCAACATCCCTGGTGTGCGCAGGGGCTGTGTCGCGGTATTTGCCAGCAACGATCCGGTCAACGCCACTGAACGGCTGATCGTCCTGGCCGAGACGCGCGAGGAGGACGCGACTCGGCGCGAGACGCTGCGGCAGTGCATCAACGATGCGGCCGTCGCAGCCATTGGCATGCCGGCCGATGAAGTGATTCTGGCGCCGCCCAATTCGGTGCTGAAAACATCGAGCGGCAAGATCCGGCGTAATGCGTCGCGGGAAGCCTTCGAGCGTGGCTTGATCGGTATCCGGGCGGTACCGGACAGGTGGCAGATGCTGCGGCTCACCCTGGCGGCACTGCGCGAGCGCCTGCGTGACTCGGCTGAGCGTCTCGCCAGAAGGGTTTATGGTATCTGGTGCTGGAGCGTCTTTCTGATGCTTGCGGTACCGGTGTTGGGACTGGTCGTCGCCCTGCGCGTGCCGGGGCTTGGCCGCCGCGTCGTCCATCACGCCGCCCGCATCTTCCTGCGGCTGGCCGGCATGCCGGTCGCAAGCACCGCTGCTGCAGAGTCAACAGCAGGCGCGCACCTGCTGCTGGTCAACCACTGCAGCTATTTTGACGCCCTGGTCCTGTGTGCAGTCTTGCCGCCGAGTGCGGCCTACAGCTTTGTTGCCAAACGCGAGTTTGTCGAACAGCCGGTGATCCACGCTTTCCTGCGCGCGCTCGGCACCTTGTTCGTCGAACGCTTCGAAGCGACAAAGAGCCTTGAGGATGTCGACGGCATCGTTGCCGCACTGGGGCGGGGTGAGAAGGTGGTGATTTTCCCGGAGGGCACCTTCTCGCGCGAAGCCGGTCTCAAGCCGTTTCGCATGGGCGCTTTCGTTGCGGCCGTGCGAGCTGGAGTACCGGTGCGGGTGGGCGGTCTACGCGGCACGCGTGCAGTTCTGCGGGATCGGACCTGGATGCCGCGGCGCGGCCCGATCGGCTTCGAAGTCGGGCCGCTGCTTTCGCCAGTCGGTAGCGACTGGGCCGCGGCGGTTCGCTTGCGGGAGAAAACGCGTCAGGAAATGCTTCGGCTCTGCGGCGAGCATGATCTTGAACGTTGAACCGGCCTACGGGGGCTACGACGAAGTCGAAGTGCAGCCGTCCGATCCGGACAGCCCAGGCCTGCGGCTCTGGGTGACCCGGATCCGGCGCAGGGAAGCGCCGTGCAGGCGTGGCCACCGTCGCTGCGATCAGCCGCCGCGTGCAGCGGTTCTGCCAGAATAGGAAGCTGTACGGGTGGGCGCCCCCAACTGGGTAGCGAAAATGATCGATCCATTTGCTACAGCACACATCTGCGTACGGCTCTCGAATAATACATCGACCACCGGGGCAAGAGGTGGCCGCGTTTGTTTGAACAGAAAGTGCTCCTGGACAAGTGGAGCCCTGACAGTTTCGGTCGGCTCTACGAAGTCCCTTCCTCATGCCACGCCGCGGCTCGGGTGGCAGACGCGAGGGTGACAAAGCCGGCGGCGTCCGGCGTCTGGGCATCGCGAGCGATGGAGTCGTCGCTCGTGGTAGAAGTGTAGAGACGAGCTCAGATGGGCGTTCGCATCGGCGACGCGGTCACTCCTCAACAATCGTTTTCCAGCGTCAACGGACCGATCTTGGCTCTGTTTCGTCAAGTCCGGATCACTCTTCCGGCAGCGCTGCAGCGCTTGCCAGGTCGTCGCCAACCAGCAGATCCAAATGGCTGCTGCCGCCGACAGCACCGGTGTAGTCGCCGAGCGTGCTAGAATTTCCTCCCTATGGAAATCATGATCAACGGCGAAAGCCGCCAATTTTCTTCGCCACTGACGGTGGCCGAACTCGTGCTGACCTTGAACCACGCCGGCAAACGCATCGCCGTCGAACGCAACGGTGAAATCGTTGCGCGCGGCCGGTATGGCGAAACGATGCTGGCCGATGGTGACCGGATCGAGATCGTCGTTGCGGTCGGTGGCGGCTGAACCTTAGGGACCTGCTCTCAAGCGAAAGACACATGCCATCTTCCCCACACAGCCTGACGGTCGCCGGCAGGATTTACCGCTCGCGCCTGCTCGTCGGTACCGGCAAGTACCGGGACTTCGCAGAAACTCGTGCCGCCATCGACGCTTCCGGCGCCGAGATTGTGACTGTCGCGATTCGCCGTACCAACATCGGCCAGAATGACGGCGAGCCGAACCTGCTCGACGTGCTGCCACCGTCGCAATTCACGATCCTGCCGAACACCGCCGGCTGTTACACTGCGGCGGACGCGGTGCGCACGCTGCGGCTGGCGCGCGAGCTGCTCGAAGGGCATGCACTGTGCAAGCTGGAAGTGCTCGGCGATCCGACCAGTCTGTTTCCGAACATGCCGGAAACGCTCAAAGCTGCCGAGATACTGGTCAAGGAGGGCTTCGAGGTGATGGTCTACTGCGCCGACGATCCGATCCAGGCGAGAATGCTCGAAGAGATCGGTTGCGTGGCGGTGATGCCGCTGGCGTCCTTGATCGGTTCGGGGATGGGTATCGTCAATCCCTGGAACCTGCGCCTGATCATCGATAACGCCAGGGTGCCGGTGCTCGTCGATGCTGGCGTCGGCACCGCTTCGGATGCCGCGATTGCGATGGAACTCGGTTGCGACGGAGTACTGATGAATACCGCCATCGCGCACGCCCGCGATCCGCTGCTGATGGCCAGCGCCATGAAAAAAGCCGTCGAGGCCGGGCGCGAGGCCTTTCTTGCTGGGCGGATGCCGCGCAAGTACTACTCGGCAGACCCCTCGTCACCGACGACCGGCCTGATCGGATCCTAGGCATGACTGTGCCGGATTCCGCGCAGGCGGGCCTGAATGCGGACACGGGTATGGGCACGGATGCGGCTGCGCGGGCCGGGCATATTCGCAGCTTCGTTCGCCGTCAGGGCCGGGTGTCGAATGCCCAGCAGCGCTATCATCAAGAGATGATGGCCAAGATCGGCGTTCCTTACGCGGCGGCACGCCTTGATTTCGATGCGCTGTTTGGACGCGTGGCACCTCGCATTCTCGAAATCGGTTTCGGCATGGGCGAGACTTCGGCAGTGATTGCCGCCCTGCATCCTGAAAATGATTATCTTGGCATCGAAGTTCACACGCCGGGTGTCGGCAGCCTGTGCAAGCTGGTCGCCGAGAAGTGCTTGCATAATCAGCGCATCATTCAGCACGACGCCGTTGAAGTACTGCGTGACATGCTTATGCCGGGGTCGCTCGCTGGGGCGCACATCTTTTTTCCCGATCCCTGGCCGAAGATGCGTCACCACAAGCGGCGGCTGCTGCAAGCGCCGTTTGTAGCGCTGCTCACCAGCCGCCTGCAGCCTGGCGGTTATCTCCATTGCGCGACAGACTGGGAAGATTATGCGCAGCAAATGCTGGCCGTACTCTCGGCCGAAACGCTGCTGGAGAATACGGTATCTGGTTACGCGCCGCGCCCGGAGCAGCGTCCGCAGACCAAGTTCGAGCAGCGTGGCCGGCGGCTCGGGCACGGCGTCTGGGATCTGGTATTTCGCCGCCGGCTGGATTCACTCCAGGCGGAAGATGACCGGCAGAATGAACTCGCGTGAGTTCGCCCAGTCAATACGCCCCATCGTGTAGGCCGCTTTCACCGCCGCCTGGTCGAGGAGGGCATGGCCACTGCTGGCGGCTACGACGACGTCGGTGATGCTGCCGTCGTCGGCAATCGTCAGCAGCAAGCGCACTTCGCCTTCGAGGCCGCGGGCGACGGCTGCGGGCGGGTAGTAAAGATGCTGCGACAATTTGCGCTGTGCGGCCTCGATCTGGTGCCTCGCCGCCGCTCTGGCGTTTGGCGGCAACGCACGAGCAGCCGGCGGGGCAGGGGGTACCGCCTTGACGGGAGCCGGGTCATCAGTGAGCGTATTTTTCATCAGCGGCTCGTTGTGACGCGCAGGAGGAGGCGCTGGCGACTGCAGGGATGCCTCGATTGGTGGCGGTGCCGTCGGCAGGCTGAGTTTGCGGGCATCCCAAAACAGCACCCCGGCGTGCAGGGCGAGCGAGAGAGCGATGGCAAAGGGCAGGCAAGGCAACATGAGTCTGA
The DNA here is from genome assembly GCF_000584975.1 of Candidatus Accumulibacter cognatus. Taxonomy (NCBI): domain Bacteria; kingdom Pseudomonadati; phylum Pseudomonadota; class Betaproteobacteria; genus Candidatus Accumulibacter; species Candidatus Accumulibacter cognatus. Next base: position 87,385 of record NZ_JDST02000018.1, read on the forward strand.
CATTGTGAAGCAAAACCGTGCGGCAGGCACGGGTGTGGGGTTCTGCAAGGGTGTTCTGTCGAGTCGGAATGGAGAATGCGTGTGAAGCCTTTGATCAAGCCACTCGGTTGCTGGGCCTTGCTCCTGTGCTGCCTGCTGGCCGCGCCGGTGTCAGCCGAGGCATCGGTACCCGATCCCATCACGTTCGAATATGCCGTCGAGCGGGGTGATCTGCGAACCGTCAAACGCTGGCTCGACGAGGGCCTGAATCCGGAGTACCAGGCAGCTCACATTGGGACAGGTCTGATGGTCGCTGCCTGGTATGGCCAGATAGACATGATGGCACTGTTCGTCGAACGCGGTGCCGATTTGCGGCAAACCAATCGCCATGGTGAACAAGCGCTGCAACTGGCGGCCTGGGGTGGGCATCAGGAGGCCGTCAAATGGTTGCTCGATCGTGGTGCGCCGCTCGAACGTGTCGGCAACCAGTGGGGGGCACTGCACTACGCGGTCTTCAATGGCCACGAAAGGGTGGTCAGCGATCTGCTGGCGCGCGGTGCCAATGTCAATGCGCGCGCACCGAACGGGGCCACGCCGTTAATGATGGCGGCTCGTGAAGGCCATGAAAATCTGGCGCGAAGTTTGCTGGAAGCGGGGGCCAATCCGAAACTCCAGAGCGATTGGGGTGATTCGGCACTGACCATGGCCATGCGCTACGACCACCTGCGTCTGGCAAAAATGATTTCGTCGCCAGAGGAATTCGCGATTGCCGTCAAGGCACCGAAGGAGAGCTTTGGCGAAGCAACGCGCTCGGCTGCGGTCACGCCGACAATCGACGCCATCCTCAAGGAGATTCGTCTTGCGGAAGCCGAAGGACGGCCGAGCGAGGAGCTGCACAAGAAACTGCGTGCCGCGGTCAATGAACTGCGGGTCAGCGCGGTCCCGCTGGCGCAGCGGCCGATGCCGCGCCCCTATGTGCCGCGCTCGATGGTGATCACCGCTCGCCGCGCTCAACCTGGTGCCGAGCGCGCGCAGTTGGTCGTCACCCCGCGTCCGCCAGGAAACCCACCAGCAGGCGATTGAGAAAGCGCCTGCCGTGCTCGCTCGGGACAATGCGCTGCCGTTGGCGTTCGATCAGTCCTTCCTGCTCGGCCTGTCGCAGCTTGCCCTCGATGCTGAGCAGCGACAGCGCGGTCCGCGACTCGAAGATCTGTGCGTCGAAACCCTGCACCAGGCGCAACGCGTTGATCATGAACTCGAACGGCAAATCCGCGGCAGCGACGGCAAACTCTTCCTGCACCGGCATCCCGGCTGCAACCTGGGCCAGATACTGCTCCGGTCCTTTCCAGCGCATCTGGCGCAGAACGCGATCGTGCAGCGTCAGCTTGCCATGTGCTCCGGCACCAATTCCCAGATAGTCGCCAAAATGCCAGTAGTTGAGGTTATGCTGGCACTGCCGGCCAGGTATTGCGAAGGCCGAGGTTTCGTAGTGCAGGTAGCCGGCCGCTGCCAGCCTGGCTTCGATGGCGTCCTGCATGTCGGCACACAGGTCATCTTCGGGCAGCGCCGGTGGCCTGGCGGCGAAAGCGGTATTCGCTTCGATGGTCAGTTGATAGCAGGACAGGTGTGGTGGTGAAAACGCCAGCGCCGCGTCGAGGTCGGCGAGCGCCTCGGCCAGCGTCTGCCCGGGCAGGCCATACATCAGGTCGAGATTGAAATTGTCGAAATGGCGGGCGGCGATCGTGATCGCTCGCCGAGCTTCGTGATCGTCATGGATGCGGCCGAGCGCCTTGAGGTGCTGTGGATTGAAGCTCTGAATGCCAAGCGACAGGCGGTTGATCCCGGCGTCGCGAAAGGCTGCGAAGCGGGCCGCTTCAACGGTTCCCGGATTGGCTTCGAGCGTGATCTCGGCGCCCGGCAGGAAGGTCAGGCGGCTGCGCAGTGCGGCCAGGAGTTGATCGAGCCCCGCGCCCGAGAGCAGGCTGGGCGTCCCGCCGCCAAAAAAGAGGCTGTCGATACGGCGTCCCCAGACCAGCGGCAGCGCCGACTCAAGGTCTGCAACCAGGGCAGCCAGGTAGTCGCTTTCGGGGATCGCCGTCGGCGCCGTGCTGCTGCCCACCTGCAACGAATGCGAGTTGAAATCGCAGTAGGGGCACTTCTGCACGCACCAAGGAATGTGGACATAAAGAGAGAGTGGCGGCGGGCTGCGAAATCGCGGTTCGGGTTCCTTTATTGCCGCCAGGCGCGCCTGCGGCAATAAAGGAATGATCATCCGGCTTCGGCTACCCGGCATCAGCGTGGAAGTGAAAGTTGCGCGCGCGCTTGCAAGCGCTCGACGAGGCGGGCGAGCGCCTGACCACGGTGCGAACGGCGGTTCTTCTCGGCGGCGTCGAGTTCCGCCGCAGTCCGGTCCAGTTCGCGGATATAGAACAGCGGATCATAGCCAAAACCATCTTCACCGCGTGCTGCCGAGAGAATTTCGCCGTGCCATTCACCCTCTGCAATGATCGGTTGCGGATCGTCGGCGTGGCGAACAAAAACGATCAACGAAACGAAGTGAGCCATCCTCTGAGTGTTGTCGCCGAGTTCGAAGAGCAGCTTTTCATTGTTTCGGGAATCAGACCTGGGTTCGCCGGCGTAGCGGGCAGACTGTACGCCGGGAGCGCCGCCAAAAGCGTCGACACAGAGGCCCGAGTCGTCGGCCAGCGCTGGCAGGCCAGTCAGCCGTGACGCGTGGCGCGCCTTGGCCAGAGCATTCTCGACGAAGGTGCAATGCGGTTCTTCGGCCTCGGGAACTCCGAGTTCGCCCTGGGGAATGAGTTGCCAATCCAGTGGTGCGAGAATCGCGTCGAGTTCCTTGAGTTTCTTGGTATTGTTTGAAGCCAGAACAAGTTTCATGAGTGCAGGGCCGCTTTCTGCTGCGCCATCAGCTCACCGATGCCAGTCGCAGCGAGGTCCAGCAACTCGTCCATCTGTGTTCGCGTAAAGGGATTGCCTTCAGCGGTCCCCTGGATCTCGACGATGCCTTGCTGACCAGTCATCACCACGTTCATGTCGGTGTCGCAGTCGGCGTCCTCGGCGTAGTCGAGATCGAGAATCGCTGCGCCCTGATAGATCCCGACTGAAATCGCGGCTACTTGGTCACGCAGCGGGTTTTTGCTGATCTTGCCCTGGCTCAACAGATGCTCGCAGGCATCGTTGAGCGCCAGCCAGGCACCGGTGATCGCAGCGCAACGCGTGCCGCCGTCAGCCTGGAGGACGTCGCAGTCGAGCGTGATCTGGCGTTCGCCGAGCACTTTCAAATCGGTCACCGCACGCAGCGCGCGCCCGATCAGGCGCTGGATTTCCTGGGTGCGACCGCTTTGCTTGCCCTTCGCCGCCTCACGTCCAGTCCGTGTGTGCGTCGACCGCGGCAGCATGCCGTATTCGGCGGTGACCCAGCCCTGGCCGCGACCGCGCAGAAAGGGCGGTACCGACTCTTCGACGCTGGCAGTGCACAGGACGCGGGTATCGCCGATTTCGATCAGTACCGAGCCTTCGGCGTGGCGAGTGAAGCGGCGGGTGATCTGCACTTGGCGCAACTGTGATGCCTGACGTTTGCTGGAGCGCATGTGAGTCCCTATTTGGTGTACTTTTGGATGGTCGAGCGGATCTCTTCGATGGCGAGTTCGATCTCCTCTTCGGAGAGGTCAGTCTTGCCGCTCTGGTGGCGTCCGAATTCATCGATGATCTTGGTGACCGAGTCTTTCGGCATAGTCTTGGTGGAGATCAGGCTACTCGTCCCACTCCCGCCACTGCTCTCATCGCTGTAACTGTCTCCCCAGCGCACGGCGATCAACGACAGGTTGTCGGCGTGTGAACCACCGCGGATTTGCGCATCGTTAAGAAGCAGCGGCACGGCATAGGCCAGATCGGCGGTCTTCAGGGAGAGTGCCAGGGTACCGGCGGGTAGCACGCCCCATACACCATCCGTGCACAGCGCCAGGACATCGCCTGCTTCCAGGGTTGCCTTGCGGGAGTACTCGATCTCCGGTTTTTGCTGGCCACCCAGACAGCCGTAGATTTTGTGGCGGTCGGGGTGCCCGGCCATTTGTTCTTCGCTGATCACCCCTTGATCGAATAATTGTCGGACACGCGAGTGATCCCTGGTTTGCGCCAGCACCTTTCCGTTACGCAGCAGATATAGCCGTGAATCACCCGAGTGCACCCAGTACGCGATGTTATTCTGCACGATGCAGGCGACGCAGGTGGTACGCGGCGAGTCGACCAGATGATGCCTTTCGGCATAGTCGACGATGGCCCGGTGGGCGTTGATCATTCCCTTCTGCAGAAACAGAAAGGGGTCACGCATGCGTGGCCTGAATTCGCGCGTGAATGCCTCGGTCAGTGTCTGCACCGCGATTTGGGCTGCGACCTCACCATAATAGTGACCGCCCATGCCATCGGCGACGACCATCAGCAAGGCTTCCCGTGAGTAGCAGTAAGCCAGGCGGTCTTCGTTGTTGGCGCGCATGCCGGTACGACTTTCCTGGTAGATGCTGAATTTCATAATCCCCTAGGTCTTCTTGAATTTGCCGACTACCTGCCCCAGCCAGGAGTCCTTCTGCTGCGGGCTTGGAGGTGGCACGGAAGTGATGACCGGCTCGGTAAGCGCTTTCTGCAGCGCAAAAACGCTTTGCGGCCGGTACCGATGGTTCAGGCACAGACACCAGTCGATGGTTTCGAGCAATTGATCCGAGTATTGCCCTTCCCAGCGGACCATTGCGGGGATCATCCGATCCTTTTCGAGGCGATTATTGGCCGGTTGCGGTGTATTGCCGGAGATACAGGCATACATCGAGGCACCGACACTGTAAATGTCGCTCCATGGGCCGAGCAGGTCTCGCTGGCAGTAGTGTTCGGGAGAGGCAAAGCCGGGCGTATACATCGGCTTGAGCATCGGCGTGTCGGAAGCCAGCGTCTGGCGGGCCGCGCCGAAGTCGATCAGCACCGGGATGTGGCTGTTGCGCATGTAGATGTTCGACGGTTTGAGGTCGAGGTGCAGCAGCCGGTGCGCGTGCACCTCGCGCAGGCCGTTGAGCATCTTGGTGAATACATTGCGAATGAAGTTCTCGGTGATCCCTGCACGATTCTTCTGGATCAGCTCCTGCAGAGTATGGCCGCTTTCATACTCCATCACCATGTAGACCGTATCGTTGGCACGAAAAAAATTCAGAACGCGGATGACGTTAGGGTGGGAAAGCGCGGCCAGTGCCCGGCCTTCCTCGAAAAAGCATTTCATGCCGTAGCGAAAAGCCGGCAGATGATCTTCAGTGATGACCGGAGAGGTCTGCCCCTCACTGCGCAAGGCCAGAGTATTGGGCAGGTACTCCTTGATGGCGACGCGCCTCCCTTGTGCATCGGTAGCCACGTAGACAATTGAAAAACCTCCCATCGACAGTTGATGCTCGATGGAATATTCATCAAGTTGGAAACCGGCGGGAAGGGGGTGGTTCGCTTGTTGCACCATCCGTGTCAGGGCTATCATTCACATGTTTTCCCATTGTCCGGTTTTTTGCGGTGAACTGTAAAGCCGGTTGCTCATTCAGAGTCGTTTAAGTGTCAGGATTGCAATGATTTATAGCATGACCGGCTATGCTGCCAGAACGCGCACCGTCAGCGGCGGAGAATTGCACATTGAACTTAAAAGTGTCAATTCCCGCTACCTGGATTGCCAATTTCGAGTTTGTGACGAATTGCGCATCGTCGAACCGGCGTTGCGGGAACTGATCGGCATGCGCGTTCGCCGCGGCAAACTCGAATGTCGGGTCAGCTTTATTCCGGAAAGAGGGAATGCGCAACAGCTTTGCCTGAATGCCGACCTGCTTGAACGCCTCAGGTCGTTCGACACCCATATTCGCAGCATCTTGCCCATGGCTGCTCCGCTGAGCGTCAGCGACATCCTGAACTGGCCGGCGATTTTCGGTGATGACAGCGTCGATGTCGAGACCGCACTTCCGGCCTGCCTGACGTTGGCAGGCGAGGCTCTCGACGATTTCACGGCGAGTCGGGCACGCGAGGGAGAAAAACTCGCGGCGGTGATTCTTGAAAAGCTTGGCCACATGCGCGCCTTGGCGCGCGAAGTAGAGCCACGCATTCCAGTGGCGCAGGCGTTGTTCAACGAGAAGCTCAGACAGCGCTTGCTGGATGCCGTGCAATGGGTCGACGATGAACGAATCCGTCAGGAAGTCGCCGTTTTCGCTGCACGTATCGACGTCGCTGAGGAACTGGCGCGCTTGTCGACTCATCTCGACGAGGTCGAGCGGGTGCTCAAGGCCGGCGGTGCGAGCGGCAAACGCCTCGATTTTCTGATGCAGGAACTCAATCGCGAAGCCAATACGCTCGGTTCAAAATCTCTCATCGCGGAAGTTTCGCAGACCGCGATCGAGTTCAAGCTGCTGATCGAACAGATGCGTGAACAGGTGCAGAACCTGGAATGAGCTGATTCTTGTGGTGACAGCGCGAGATGCAGTCCGTCGAGGCCGTCACGCGCCAGGTCGACGACGAACCCGGCCTCGGCCAACCATTGTCTCAGATAATCCCCGGTTTTGATCTCGTCTTCAACCACCAGTATCTTCATGTGCATTCTCCCGTGTTGCGATTTGCGCCATTCTGCGCTGGCAACATTGGGCACTTTCTCAAGATTACAGAAATGTAATTTGGTGGTCAGCATGGCGTTAGGTAAGGTTACGCAGAATTCGCTCATCGTCGAACAGGAGCGAATGCTGTGGAAACTCATACTCAAAATGCGAGCCGTCGCGTACTCCTGCCGCTCTTTTCGCAGCAAACATGAAAACCATCGTCTCCCGACAACTGAGGCTGGTGGCGGTTTGCACCACCGGGCTGCTCGTTGGTCTTTCCGTGCAGGCGGCAGAAACGCCGAAATCCGGACTGGCGACAGCCGTGGAACAGGCTTGGCGCTTGAATCCCCAAGCTGCGGGATTGGATGCCCGCGAGGCCGAAGCGCGTGCTGCGCAGGATGTCGCGGCCGGACTGACACCCGAGCCCGGCTCGGTCAGCATCGGTAGCCTGAATGACCGGCTCAACCGCAATCAGGGCAAGCAGGAATACGATGTCGAACTGGCGGTGCCGCTGTGGCTGCCCGGCCAGAGAGCAGCGCGTGAAGCCGAGACGGCGAGCCGCGTCGAAGAAGCCGTTGCCAGACGAGCCGCCGTGCGTCTGGATGTCGGCGGCGAATTGCGGGAGGCGTGGTGGACGTTGGCAGCGGCACGCAGTGCCAAGATGTTGGCGGCACGGCGCCTGGAAACTGCCCGTGCTCTGGAAACCAATGTCATGCGTCGCTACAAGGTCGGCGAACTGTCCCGCATCGACGCTAATTTGGCGCAAACAGAAACCCATGTTGCCAATGCCGATCTGATCGAGGCGGAGGCAACCCTGCTCCAGGCTGAGCAGGCCGTGCAAACCCTTATCGGTTCTCCGGCCCCGAAGGATTTGGACGAAGAGTCGCCGACAATGCGACGACTGATCGATGACGTCGGAAATTCAGCCGAATCCCATCCCTTGTTGGCTGCTACCGCTGCCTCCGCGCGCAGCGCCCGAGCGCGTGTCCAGGTCGCGAATGAGTCGTTTCGCGCGGCGCCGGAGCTGACGCTGCGAGTCGTACGCGAGCGCGGCGACTTCGCTGAGTCCTATTCCAACAGCGTAGGAATCAAGCTCAAGATCCCGTTCTCGTCCGGTTCGCAAGTGCGTCGGGAAACATCGGCGGCACAGGCTGAGGCGAACCAGGCCGATGCCGACCTGCTACGTACCCAGACCCGGGTCCGGCTCGACGCCGAGCGCGCACAGCGCAATTTACAGGCAACGGAGCGCCAACTGGCCATGGCACAGGAGCGCCGCCAGCTTTCCGCCGAGAACCTGCGTCTCGCCGAGAAAGCCTTTTCGCTGGGCGAATTCGATCTGGCGACCTTGCTGCGCATTCGAGCTGCCGCCTTCGATGCCGATGCCTATTTTGACCGCCAGCGCGTGGCTCGCGCTGCCGCGATATCACGTTGGAACCAAGCTCTGGGAGTGTTGCCGTGAAGCATGTGAAGAAGATTTTTCTTGTGACGCTCGTCGCTTTGTCTTTGCCCGTCTGGGCAGGTGGGGACAGTAGCGATGGGCACAGCCACGGGGCGCCAGTACCTCTCCCGGTCAGTCAGGGCGTCACGCCACGTGCCACCGCAGCGACCGAGGAATTCGAGATTGTCATCTCACTCGAGGGCAAGAAGATGGTAGTGCATGTGGATCGTTTCGCCAGCAATGAACCAGTGATACAGGCCAAGGTAGAAATTGAGGGTGCGAGGCTGAAGAGTGTGGCCAGCGAAACCACACCCGGAACCTATGTGCTCGATGTTGCCCCGCCCCTGCCGCTGGCCAAGCACCCATTGACCATCAGCGTCGAGGCCGGCGACAGTGTCGATCTCCTTACCGCTACACTGGATACCTCCGTTTCCGCGACCAATGAGGTGCATGCCCACGGCTGGAGCGAGTGGGTCGTCTTGGGGATTTCCGGAGCGCTGCTTTTGGTCACTGGAATATTGTTTGCCGCACGGTGCCACAAGCGTGCCAAGAAGGGATTTGATGATGCGCAAGATCGAATTGCATAATAGGCTGGTGGTTGCACTGGCATTGGGTATGCTCACGGGAACAGCCTTGGGGCACGGCGACGAAGATCACAGCCAGGACGCCAAGAAGAAGGCGCCTGCCGCCGTGTCAGCTGAAGGAACATTGGGAACAGCGGGGGGGGCTGCAGCGCTGCAGCGACTGGCCGACGGCAGCCTGTTCGTGCCGAAGCCGGTGCAACGTCAGCTTGGTCTGCGCACCCAGCTGGTGCGCATCGCCGAACTGGCGGCGACGGTTGAAATGAATGGTCGGGTCATTCCCGATCCGGAAACCAGCGGGCGGGTGCAGGCCATGTTCGCCGGCAGCGTGATTCCCGGCCCGAAAGGCATGCCGACAGCCGGAAGGAAGATCGCCAAGGGCGAAGTCCTGGCCTACCTGCGCCCGATCAGTGGCACCATCGAACGTGGCAACCAGAAAGCAAGTCTTGCCGAACTCGAAGCCCAGCTGGCCATCGCCGAGGGCAAGGTGAAACGTTTTGAGCAGCTTGAAGGCGCCGTGCCGCAAAAAGAGATTGACGCAGCGCGCATTGAACACACAGCGTTACAGCAGCGGCGGGCATATGTCCGGGCGAGCATCGACTCCGCCGAACAGCTCGTGGCACCGGCATCGGGCATCGTCAGCGCCTCGCACCACTTGCTGGCCGGGCAGGTGGTCGATGCCAAGGAAGTGCTATTCGAGATCGTCGATCCCGCCCGCCTCGCCGTGGAGGCGCTGGCTTACGATGTCGGTATCGCCAAGACACTAGTTTCCGCCAGCGCCTTGGCAGATCAAACTGCGCTGGATCTCAAGTTTGTCGGTGGCGGCCAGCAACTGCGCGAGCAGGCCTTGCCCCTGCTATTTCGCATCACCAATCCTAACGCGGCAGTGGCCGTTGGTCAGCCGGTCAAGGTGATCGTCCGTATCGACAAAGGTGTCAAGGGCGCGACCGTGCCCCGGGCGGCACTGACCAAAGTCGGCGCTGGCGAGACGGCGGTTTGGGTCCATACCGAGGCAGAGCGCTTTGTTGCCCGCCGGATTCGTCACCAGTCGCTCGATGCAGCCAACGTCGCCATCCTCGACGGCCTGCATGACGGTGACCGCGTGGTGACGATCGGCGCCGGACTGCTCTCGCAAGTACGCTGACATGTTCGACTACATTATTCATGCTGCCCTCAAGCAGCGGATGATTGTTCTTGGCATCTCGCTGCTGATGATCATCTATGGCGCGATCACGCTGCGACAGATGCCGGTCGACGTTTTCCCCGACCTTAACAAGCCGACCGTTACCCTGATGACCGAGGCTGGCGGCATGGCACCGGAGGAAGTCGAGCAACTGGTCACCTTCCCGGTTGAGTCGAGCATGAACGGCATGCCGGGCGTAACACGCATCCGCTCGGTGTCGGGCATCGGCCTGTCGATCATCTACGTCGAGTTCGAATGGGGCTCGGACATCTACCGTAACCGCCAGCAGATTGCCGAACGCCTGAATCTGGTGCGCGAAGCCCTGCCTCCCGGTATCGTGCCGCAGCTCGGTCCGCTCTCGTCGATCATGGGCGAGATTCTGCTGATCGCGCTACCAGCCGATCCCGACAAGATCAGTCCGATGGTCGTCCGCGAATATGCGGACTGGGTGGTGCGCCCGCGCCTGTTGACCATTCCCGGCGTCGCCCAGGTCATTCCGATCGGCGGCGAAGTGCGGCAATACCGCATCGAAATCAAACCGGCGCAGCTCCAGGCGCTCGGCATCGAGCGGGAGAAATTGGAAACTGCCCTGAAGGACTTTGGCGCCAACACTAGTGGCGGCTTTCTCGAAGCCCAGGGACGCGAATGGCTGATCCGTCAGATTGGTCGCAGTTCGCGGATCGAAGACTTGCAGAATCTTGTCGTGACGGTCAAGAACGGCCAGTCGATCCTGCTCAAGCAGGTGGCGGACGTGAAGTTCGCTCCGGCCATCAAGCGTGGCGAAGGCAGTTACAAGGGCAAGCCGGCAGTGATCCTGTCGGTGCAGAAGCAGCCGGCTGCCGACAGCGTCAAGCTGACCAGAGAGGTCGAGAAAGCGATGGCCGAACTCGGCAAGAGCTTGCCCAAGGGCTTTGACGCGCCGTCCTTCCTGTTCAAGCAGGCCGACTTCATCGAGCATTCGGTAAACAACGTTGAAGAGGCATTGCGCGATGGCGCCATCCTGGTGGCTGTAATCCTCTTCATGTTCCTGCTTAACGTGCGTACCACGCTGATTTCGCTGATGGCGATTCCGGTGTCGCTACTGGCAACGGCGCTTGTCTTCCATTACTTCGGCCTGTCGATCAACACCATGACGCTGGGCGGTCTGGCCATCGCCATCGGCGAACTGGTGGATGACGCAGTAGTCGGCGTGGAGAACGTGTTGCGGCGCCTGAAGCTGAACCGAACCGCTGATTCCCCGCTCCCGGTGGCGGAGGTTATCGCCGCTGCCACGCTGGAAGTACGTTCCGCCATCGTCTATGCGACGGTAATCATCGTCCTAGTGTTCGTGCCCCTGTTCGTATTGCCGGGCATCGAGGGGCGGTTGTTCAGCCCGCTCGGCATTGCCTACATCGTCTCGATTCTCGCCAGCATGATCGTTTCGGTGACGCTGACGCCGGTGATGGCCTATTACCTCCTGCCGCGGATGAAGCAGCACCACGCTGGCGACAGCCCGCTGGTAATTTGGCTCAAGCGTTGGGATGCGAAGCTTCTTCACTGGTCATTCGGTCATGCGCGCAGCCTGCTGGCCGGGGCCGTCGCTCTGGTCATCATCGTCGCGGCAAGCGTTTCCTTCTTTCCGCGCTCCTTTCTGCCGCCGTTCAACGAAGGCACGCTGACGGTCAATGTCCTGCTTAATCCAGGAACCTCGCTCGCCGAATCCAACAGCATCGCCACCCTGGCAGAGCAACTGGTGATGCAAGTGCCCGAGGTGACGCAGGTCGGACGCCGTACCGGCCGCGCAGAACTGGATGAGCATGCCGAAGGCGTGCACTACACTGAGATGGATGTGGATCTCAAGGCGTCCGAGCGTAACCGCGAGCAGATCATCGCTGACATCCGGCAGCGTCTTGCCAGCCTGCCAGCCGCCTCCAACGTCGGCCAGCCGATTTCGCATCGCCTTGATCACCTGCTTTCCGGCGTGCGCGCCCAGATCGCCCTGAAGATTTACGGCGACGATCTCGATACCCTGCGCGGACTGGCGGCCGAGATGCGCGATCGGTTGGCGCGGATCCCCGGTGTGACTGATCTACAGATCGAAAAGCAGGTTCTGATCCCGCAGATCAAGATTCGCCTCGACTACGAGCAGGCAGCACGCTACGGCGTGGCGCCCGGCAACCTGCTGCGTGGGCTGGAACAAATGATCGAGGGCGAAAAAATCACCCAGATCATCGAAGGCAACCGTCGCTTCGACCTGCTGGTGCGTTTGCCGGAGTCCGCGCGCGGGCCGCAGGCATTGGCTGATCTGCTGATCGAGACGCCAATCGGCTACGTGCCCTTGTCCAAGATCGCCAGCGTCGAGGAAAGCGACGGTCCTAATCAGGTCAGCCGCGAAAACTCGCGCAGGCGTATCGTACTCGCAGCCAACACCGACGGCGGCGACATGTCGAAGGTGATCGCCGATATCCGCGCCGAGCTGGCCGCCAAACCCTTGCCCGAGGGCTATTTCACCACGCTCGAAGGTCAGTTCCAGGCGCAGGAGCAGGCGGCCAAGCTGATCACTTTGCTCGCGTTGGTGTCGCTGACGATGATCTTTATGGTGCTCTACAGCCGCTACCGCTCGATGGCGCTGACCTTGATCATCATGGGAAATATTCCGCTGGCGCTGATCGGCAGTGTGATCGCCCTGTGGATTTCCGGGCAGCCGCTGTCGGTGGCGGCGCTGGTCGGCTTCATCACGCTGACGGGCATCGCCACTCGCAACGGCATTCTCAAGATCAGTCATTACATCAACCTCTGCGCTCTCGAAGGCGAAACCTTCGGCCAGCACATGATCGTGCGCGGGTCGCTCGAACGCCTCACCCCGGTGCTGATGACTGCGCTGGTGGCCGCCTTCGCGCTCATGCCGCTGCTGCTCTCTGCCGACGCACCGGGCAAGGAAGTACTGCACCCGGTGGCGGTAGTGATCTTCGGCGGCTTGGTCAGCTCGACCTTGCTCGATACCCTGCTGACCCCGGTGATGTTCTGGCTGTGGGGGAAACGCCCCATGGATAGTCTGCTGGCCAGCCAGGAAAAAGAAAGTTTCTGACCCGTTCCACCCACCAAGGAGAGTTTCATGAAGAAAGCCCTGTTCCTGATTGCCGCCGCCAGTGCATTTGGTTTGGCGGGCCCGACGTTACTTGCCCATACCGATGATGTCCTGGAAACCCAGAAAGCGCCCAACGGTGGCCAGTTGCGCATGGCCGGCGTCTATCATTACGAACTGGTGGTCGCCAAGGACAGCAAGGAAGCGAAGGACAACGCGGTCGTCGTGTATGTCACCGATCACGACGGTAAGAAAGTTGCGACCAGCGGCGCAAGCGGCACGGCAACCATCCTGGCCGGCAAGGCCAAGGCGACCGCGACACTTGCGCCTGATGGCGATAACCGGCTCAAGGGGATGGCCAAGTACCTGTCGGCGCCGGACATGAAAGTCGTCGTGTCGATCACTGTTCCGGGCAAAGCGGCCGAACAGGCGCGCTTTACCCCGCTGGCTGCCGCGAAGGATGGGCACACGGATCACAAGCATTGATGTGGTAGGCCACCCGCTCAGGCGACAGCAAGAGGATGGCGCAGATAACAAAAATGTAATTTCCGGGTCAGCTTCCTGTCGGGATGAATAGGGAACACTGTTTCCATCCGAATAACCGAGGAATTCCATCATGAAGCTCAACCGAAATGCGCTGCTATTGATCTCTGTTCTTGGCGCTTCTGCCGCCATGGCGCAAGCCACGGTGGTCGAGGTATTCAAGAGACCGTACTGCGGGTGCTGTGGCAAATGGGTTGTGAGCATGTGCGGCAGAACGGCTTCGACGTCAAGGCGCATGACGTGGAGGACGTTTCGGCTATGAGGCAGAAGCTGGGCATGCCGGATCGGCTGGGCTCCTGCCATATCGCCAAGATCGCCGGGTATGTCGTCGATGGCCACGTTCCAACCGCCGACATCCAGCGCTTGCTGAAGGAAAAACCGAAGGCCCTCGGTCTGTCGGTTCCCTCCATGCTGCCCGGTTCATCAGGGATGGAAAGTTCGAAGCCGATTCCCTATCAGCCGCTGCTGGTCCAAGCAGATGGGTAGACGCGCGTCTTTGTCCAGCATTGAACAATGCGGCTCGTTCGACGTTCCATCTTGCAGTGCGAGGTTCAGGGGGGTTGGCGCGCTCAACCCGGCTTTCGTCCGTATAGACGTGTCAGTTCGGCAAGGCGCCTGGCATGCGAATCATCGACCTGCCGCCAGCTGAAGCGCCACTCCCAGGACCCCTCGCCGAGGCCCGGTGCGTTCATGCGGTGCGTCGAATCGAGGCCGAGCACGTCCTGCATGGGAATGACGCACAGCGAGGCAACCGAGGAACAGGCAAGGCGGATCAGTTGCCAGTGTATTTCTTCGCTGCTGTCGTCGCCGATGCCCAGGTAGGAGCGCACATAGTCCTGCTCCGGATGACCGAGCGATTCCCACCAGCCGCGGCTGGTGTCGTTGTCATGGGTGCCCGTATAGACCACCGTGTTGGCTTCGTAGTTGTGAGGAAGGTAGGGATTCTTGGCGTTGCCGTCGAAGGCAAACTGCAGGATACGCATGCCGGGCAGACCGATCGCCAGGCGCAGGGCATCGACTGCTGGGGTGATGATTCCGAGATCCTCGGCGATGATCCGCAACCGACCTTGCGCGTCGCTCAGCTCGCGGCGCATGGCGTTGAACACGGCTTCGCCCGGGCCTGGCCGCCAAGTCCCGTTCACGGCCGTCTCGGCTGCGGCGGGAATTTCCCAGAATGACTCGAAACCGCGAAAATGGTCTATACGCACGACGTCGCAAAGCTTCATCGTTTGCCGCATCCGCTCGACCCACCAGCGATAATCTTCAGCCGCGTGTGCCGACCAGCGGTACAGCGGGTTGCCCCAGCGCTGTCCGGTGGCGCTGAAGTAATCCGGGGGCACACCGGCCACCACGCGTGGATATCCTTTCCTGTCGAGGTCGAATAGCTGTCGATTAGCCCACACATCGGCACTGTGCGCGGCGACGAAGATCGGCAGGTCGCCGACGAGTTCGATGTGACGAGCATTGGCATAGTGCTTGAGTGCCGACCATTGATCGAAAAAGCGCCACTGGCAGAACTTCCAGAAATCGATTTCTTCGGCGAGCTGGGAGCGGGCTTCACAGAGCGCTGTCGGCTGGCGTTTAGCCAGCGGCGCAGGCCAATCCTGCCACATTCGGCCATCACCGCCGTGGGTGATATCGAGTGCCATGAACAGCGCGTAGTCGTCAAGCCAGCCGCGCGCAGTATTACAGAAGCCTTCGTAAGCCAGGCGCTGACCAACGCTCTGGTGGCTGAAGAAGTGTTTGGCGGCGCGTCGCAGGTGGGCAATCCGGAAGCGCCGTACTGCGTCGTAATCGACCCGCCCCGCAGGAAAATTGGGGACCGACTTGAGATCGGCCTCGGTGATCCAGCCGGCGTCGCGTAACTGGCACAGATCGATCAGCAGTTCATTGCCGGCAAAAGCTGAAGGGCTGATGTACGGCGAGTTGCCTGGCCCAACACTGCCGAGTGGCAGCACCTGCCACACCGACTGCCCGGCGCCAACCAGCCAGTCGACGAAATGATACGCCGCCGGGCCGAGGTCGCCTGAGCCATGCGGCCCCGGCAAAGAGGTGGGATGCAGGAGAATGCCGTTATGGCGAGGAAGTGATGTGATCATGCGAGTCCTTTGTCTCGACTGAGTTAGGGGAGGGGTTCAAATATGACTTCAATCCGTGCCTGCCTGGCGAGGGTTGATCACAGGGCGAGGAGCTTGCAGGTATGGCGCGCGATCATCAGTTCTTCGTTGGTCGGTACCACCCATGCCGATACCCTGCTACCAGCGCTGCTGATGCGGGCGCTTCCCTGTTCATTCGCTGCCAGGTCGAGGTCGATGCCCAGCCATTGCGCCTGCTCACAGACGAGTTGCCGGATGCGGGCGCTGTTCTCGCCGATGCCGGCGGTAAACACCAGGGCGTCGAGGCCGCCGAGGACAGCCGCGAGCGCGCCGAGTTCGCGCTTGATGCGGTAGATGAAGTGGTCGATCGCCAGACTAGCGCGCGGTGCATCGCTGGCCAACAGAACGCGCATGTCATTGCCGATGCCGGACAGGCCGAGCAGGCCGGAGCGCTTGTAGAGCAGGTCTTCGATCTCTTTCGCCGAGAGGCCGTCCTGCTGCAGTAGGTAGAGGACGATTCCGGGGTCCATGTTGCCTGGTCGGGTACCCATCATCAAGCCGTCGAGTGCGGTGAAGCCCATCGAACTACCGACACTGCGACCGTTGAGCAGCGCGCACATGCTCGCACCGCTGCCGAGATGCGCCACCACGACCCGCCCGCTGGCGATTTCGGGCGCGATCGTTGGCAGGGTTGCGGCAATGTACTCGTAGGACAAGCCATGAAAACCGTAACGCCGGATACCCCGCTCGTAGTATTCGTAGGGCAGACCATATAGCTGTCCAACCATATCCTGTGTGCGGTGAAAGGCGGTATCGAAGCAGGCCACCTGTGGCAACTCCGGTTGCACGGCCTGCACCGCGCGGATGGCGGCGAGATTGTGCGGCTGGTGCAAGGGCGCGAGCGGCACGAAAGCCGCGAGCGCATCCATCGCCTCTGGAGTAACCAGGAGCGGGGCTGAATAATCCGGACCACCGTGCACCACGCGGTGGCCGACACCGGCCAGAACCTGTCCCGCAAAGCGGGAACGCAGGAGTGTGGCGATTTCCTGCAGAGCCTGGGCATGATTCGCTACCTGGCTGTTTGGCCAGCATTCATCGGCGATGCTCTGGCCCTTGCCATCTTTTGCTTTCAGTCGCGGGGCCGTGCCGAGACCTTCCACTTGGCCAACTGCCCTGACGCGCATTTCACCCGTGTCTTGCAGCTCGAAAACCGAGAACTTCAGGCTTGACGAGCCGGCGTTGATGACCAGAATCACCTTTTCCATTTCAGCCTCCGCTCTTCGTCAAACCATCCACCATTGGCACGCTGGCCATCAGGCAGGCGATCGCGCAGGAGGCCAGCTTGGTCCGTTTATTGTCGGCACGGCTGGTCAGGATGATTGGCACACGCGCGCCGAGAACGATGCCGGCGCCGTCGGCATGACTCATGAAGGTGAGTTGCTTGGCGAGGATGTTGCCGGCCGCGAGATCGGGGACGACCAGGATGTCCGGATCGCCAGCCACCTGGGAGTCGATTTTCTTTATCCGCGCAGCTTCCTTGCTGATGGCGTTGTCGAGTGCCAGCGGACCATCGAGAATGGCGCCCGCGATCTGGCCGCGGTCGGCCATCTTGCACAGTGAAGCGGCGTCGGTGGTGCACGCCATCCGGGAATTGATCGTTTCGATTGCGCAGATGATCGCCACCTTGGGGCGGGCAATGCCGAGGACATGCGCCAGATCGATCGCGTTCTGGCAGATGTCGCGCTTGGTGTCGAGATCGGGAGAAATGTTGATCGCCGCATCAGTGACGATCAATGGCTTGTGGTAGGTCGGCACGTCCATCAGGAAGGCGTGCGTGATGCGCCGTTCGGTGCGTAGGCCGGTTTCCCGGCTGACCACCTCAGTCATCAGTTCGTCGGTATGCAGGCTGCCCTTCATCAGCGCTGCGGCCTGTCCGAGGCGGACCAGTTCAACGGCACGGAAGGCCGCAGCATGGCTGTGCGGCACGTCTTCAAGGCGGATGCCGGTGAGATCGAAACCCCGTTGTACGGCAAGCATACGGATGCGCGCCAGCGGACCCACCAGGATGGCCTCGATCAGGCCCTCGCGGGTGGCTTCAAGGGCAGCGCCAAGAGAAGATTCGTCGCAGGGATGCACTACTGCGACGGCTACCGGAGGTAGTTGCCGACAGCGCCCGACGAAATTCTCGAGGTTGTCATGGCTCTGGATAGATACCTGCGCAGCGTCCGGACGCTCCATGGTGATTCTCACCTTGGGCGCAATCACGCGGGCAGTACCGGTCATCACCGTCTCGCCGCGGGCATTGATGCAGCGGCAGTCAAAAGTAACGAGACGGGTTTCGGCATGCTTCTCACGCACCGTGATGCTCAGCGTGATCTGTTCGCCGATGGTGACCGGCGCGTGGAACTCAAGATCCTGCCCAGCGTACACTGTGCCCGGGCCGGGGAGCTGATTACCGAGCAGTCCGGAGACCTGGGCGCCCAACCACATGCTGTGTGCGCTCAGATCGCCGGGGCCGAGCTGTTTATCCAGCTCGGAGTCGAGGTGGGTCGGACTGATCTCGCCTGAAACCGCAGCGAAAAGCTGCACGTCCTGCAAGGTCAGCGTATGTCGGATACTCGCCGTATCGCCGATGAGGATGTCGTCGAAACAGCGGTTCTGGAGGATTTCCGGGCTCATCTGTGTGCTCTTTGCGCTGGAGGGTAGAGGCGAGAGGGGCGAGCCAATTCGGTTCCGAGGTCGGCAGTGTGCAGCCTGTGGCCCGCCCTGATAAGGTTCAAATCTGTTGTGTGCAGCGAGTGCGCTGCCGCACGATTAACCCATGATGTTGTAACCGCCGTCCATATAGAGAACCTCACCGGTGACGATCGAGGCGAAATCACACGCCAGTGCGGCCGTCGCAAGTCCAACCTGATCGGGGGTAACCAGTTTTCCGGTCGGCGCCTTTTCCTTGGTCTTGGCCAGGAGTTCGTCGAAGCGATCGATTCCTGATGCCGCCCGGGTCATGACCGGTCCCGGCGAGATGACGTTGACGCGGATGCCTTTCGGCCCCAGCTCCGCAGCCAGGTAGCGGGCAGCCGACTCCAGCGCTGCCTTAGCTGGTCCCATGATCCCGTAGTGCGGGACGACCTTCTCGCCACCGAAGTAACTCATCGTGAAAATGCTGCCACCTTCCTTCTCCATCAGCGGCTCGGCCAGATGCGCAACGCGCAGCAACGAGTGCACCGAGATGTCCATTGCCATCAGGAAACCGTCCCGCGAGCAGTCGACAACCCGGCCATGCAGGTCTTCCATGGGCGCAAAGGCGATTGAATGCAGAACGACGTGCAGCTTGCCCCATTTCTGCTCAATGGTCTCGAAAACTGCCTCGAGCTGGCCCGGTTGACGCACGTCGCACGGCAAGTAAAGCGCGTCGTCAACGCCCAGTGCCTGAGCGAGTTCGCCAGTGTAGCGCTTCGTTTTGTCGTTCAGGTAGGTAATCGACAGATCCGCTCCGCAGGCTCGGAAGGCGCGCGCGCAGCCATGGGCGATGGAGTCCTTGTTGGCGATGCCGATGACCAGCGCCTTCCTGCCAGCGAGCGGCCTTTGAGGAATCCCGACCGGCTGTAGCATTGGGCCATCTGAACCTTTGTATGGTTCGGTCATCGCTATCTCCTGTCGGCGTCAGTAAACTTCCGGGACATACTTGAGCGTCAGCTTGACTTCCTGGTAATCGCCCGGTTTCTGCCGTTTGGGCAGGGTGATCTTCGGCTGCTTGACTACTTTGTAAGGAATGCTGCTCAGGATGTGCTTGATGATGTTCAGGCGCACACGCTTTTTGTCGTTGGAGCGTGCAACGAACCACGGAGCCCATTCCGTATCGGTCTGCTTGAACATGTCGTCACGGGCGCGCGAGTAGTCGTACCAGTGGCTGTAGGACTTGAGGTCCATGGGCGAGAGCTTCCATTGCTTGCGCGGATCGGTGATGCGCGCTTCGAGGCGGCGTGTTTGCTCATCCATATCGACTTCCAGCCAGTACTTGAGCAGAATGATATTGTTGAGTCCAGAAACCATCAGCTTTTCGAACAGGGGTGCCCCCTTGAGGAAAGCCTCCACCTGTTCTTCACTGGCGAAGCCCATGACGCGCTCGACACCAGCGCGGTTGTACCAGCTCCGGTCGAAAATCACGACCTCACCGGCGGCCGGTAGGTGCGGCAGGTAGCGCTGCACGTACATCTGACTCTTTTCGCGCTCGGTTGGCGCCGGCAGGGCAACGACCCGGAAGACGCGCGGGCTGACGCGGCCGGTGATGGCCTTGATCGTACCACCCTTGCCGGCGCCGTCACGGCCTTCGAAGACGATCACCACCTTGAGGCCCTGCTGGATCACCCAAGACTGGAGATGGACCAGTTCGGCCTCGAGCTTTTCGAGTTCCTTCAGGTAGGTGCGGTTGGACATCTTCTTCGCTGGCTGTTCGGCGGCGGCCGTCTCGGGCGTTGCGCTCTCGGTCGACTCCTTCGACATGTCGGCATTGATCATTGTCCCGATCCCGGCTTTCCTTCCTTGTTTACGCTTCTTGCTCATCGTTCGCTCCTTTCAAGGTATCCATCTGCGAATGCTGCTGCACTGCCAACCGTCCGGCCCGGCCGCGAGGCCAGCGGCAAACTGCAGGGCTGCCAACGGCGGCGGCGCGTTGTCCGTCACCTGGCTTGACGAACGCCCATCCGGCGCGGCACGGCGGCGCCCGGATGGGTTCTCATTGTGCACCAGTCGTGTTCGCCACCTTCTCAGCCTCGCTCACCCAGCCACCGCCCATGGCCAAATAAAGATTGATCAGGGACTGAAACTCTATTTGCTGCGTCTGCGTGTACTGCAGCTGAACATTGAACAGGCTGCGTTCGGCATCGAGCACCTCGATGTAGCTGGTATAGCCGTTGTCGTAGCGCAGGCGGGCGGTGGCGGCGTATTGCTGCAGCGCCTCGACCTGGCGCCGCTGCGCCTTGAGCTGCTCGCGGGTCCGGTTCTGGCTGATCAGCGCGTCGTTGACTTCGCGGAAAGCCTCCTGAATGGCCTTCTGGTAGGCAAACAGCGCCTGTTGCTGCTGCGCCTCGGCGGCCTGTACCTGACCGGCAATCGCGCCAGCGGTGAAAATCGGCATCGTGATCGGTGCGCCGTAACTCCAGACCTTGCTTTGGCTGTCGAAGAGATTGCTCAGGCTCGTGCTGGCGTAACCGAAGAGGCCAGTGAGCGAGATGGTCGGGAAGTAGGCCGCCTTGGCGGCGCCGATCAGCGCATTGGCAGCGATCAGGTCCTGCTCCGTGCGCCGGATGTCGGGCCTGCGTTCAAGCAGATCCGACGGCAAGCCGGCGGGGATTGCCGGTAGCGTGAGATGGTCAATGTCCTTGCCGCGCGGTATCGGGCCGGGGTTGCGACCGAGCAGCACGCTCAGCCCGTTTTCCTGCTGGGCGATCGCTTTTTCGAGCGGTGGGATGGTCGCCAGTGCTTCCTCGTATTGCGATCGGTTCTGGCTCAGTTCGAGCACCGAAATGATGCCCCCCTCGAAGCGCAGTTTGAAGATCTCGTACGACTCACCGCGGCTCTTGGCCGTTGCCCTGGCAATTTCCAGTTGGCGATCGAGGTCGCGCAGGTTGATATAGGCGCCGGCAACGCTGCCGACGAGCGACAGGATGACACCGCGCCGGCCTTCCTCGCTGGCCAGGAGTTGGGCACGTGCCGCTTCCGTCTGGCGGCGGATGCGGCCCCAGATGTCGATCTCCCAACTGGCGTTCAACACCGCGTTATAGCTGTTGTAGGTCTCGTCGCCACCGGCGCCGACCACCACGGCGCTGACGTCTCGCTGCCGGCGGACTTCATAGCCGGCGCCCACCTGCGGGAAGAGGCCGGAGCGAACGATGCCGTAGTTGCCGGCAAACTGATCAACCCGCGCGGCAGCGATCATCAGGTCCTTGTTCTCGTGCAGCGCCGTCGCCACCAGATCGTTGAGCACTGGGTCGCCCAGTTGCTCCCACCAGACGGTATTGGCGAGGTCGCGGGCGTCCTGTTCACTGAGGCGCCAAGCCGTTGGCGTCTCTACCGGCGGGCGGACGTAGTCGGGGCCGACCATGCAACCGCTGGCCAGCAGCGCCAGCAATGTCACGAGCAGTGGCTTACGCATGACGATCGTCCTCCTTTTCCACCGGCTTTGCGGGCGCCTCGAGTTTTTCGGCCACGCCGTCGCTGGCCGGGTGACTGCGCACTCCGGTTTCTCCCTTATGACTGATCTTCTCGACGATGAAAAACGTCACCGGAATGATGAAGATGGCCAGGCAGGTAGCCGCCAGCATGCCGCCGATCACCGCGCTGCCCATGACCTGCCGCGAAAGGGCGCCAGCGCCACTGGCGATGGCCAGCGGCACGCAGCCGAGGATGAAGGCGAAGGAAGTCATCAGAATCGGCCGCAGGCGAAGTTGCGCGCCCTTGAGCGTTGCCTCGGCGAGCGACAGCTCGCCTTTCTCATACTCCATCTTGGCGAATTCGACGATCAGGATCGCGTTCTTTGCCGCCAGGCCGATCAGCATCACCAGGCCGATCTGCGCATAGACGTTGAGTTCCTGGGCGCGCAACAACAGCGCGAAGAAGGCGCCAGCGACGGCGATCGGGGTACCCAGCAGCACCGAGAAAGGCAGCGACCAACTCTCGTACTGGGCCGCCAGGATCAGGAAGACGCAGAGCAGCGAGAAGCCAAAGATGACGGCTGGTGAGACGCCCTGCTGGGCCTTCTGCTCCTGGAACGACATACCGGAATAATCGTAGCCCATTTCGCTGGGCATCGTCTCGGCGAAGACTTGCTCGAGCGCCCGCATGACCTGTACAGAACTGTAGCCGGGCGCCGCCGAGGCGTTGATCTGGGCGCTGCGATAAAGATTGTAACGCATCGTGAATTCTGGACCGGCGACATTACGGATCGATGTCAGCGCCGACAGCGGCACCGCCTCGCCCTTGTTGTTGCGCACGTAGAACTGGCCAACATTCTCGATGTTGGTGCGATAGTCGCCCTCGGCCTGAACATACACCTGCCACTGGCGGCCGAAGCGGTTGAAGTAGTTGATGAAGCCGCTGCCCAGGAAGCTCTGCAGCGTCTTGTACACGTCGCTGAGGATGACGCCCTGTTTGAGCACCTTGTCTTGATCGACGTCGATGAAGAGCTGCGGAACGGTTGGCCGGAAGGTGGTCGAAACACTGGCCAGCTCCGGGCGCTTCCGCGCGGCTTCGATGAACTTGCTGGTATTCTCCGCGAGGAAGGCGATGTCCTTGCCGGCACGGTCCTGGAGAATGAAGGTGGCACCGCCCGAGGTGCCGACCCCCTGGATTGCCGGTGGCGGGAACGCAAAAGCGATGGCGCTCGGGATACTGGCAAGCCGCTTCGTCAGCTCCGCCTTGATCGCGGTGTACTGCTCCTCGGGCTGTTTGCGATCTGCCCAGTTCTTGAGGGTGATGAAGAAGAAGGCGCTGTAGGTATTGGTCACCTGGCTCAGCATGCTGTAGCCGATGACGGTGGACGTGTATTGGACGCCCGGCACCTTCATGATCAGATCTTCCGCTTGCGCGGCAATTTCCGACGTACGCTGCAGCGATGACGCATCGGGGAGTTGGACAGCTGCAAAGACGTAACCCTGGTCTTCGTCCGGGAGGAAGCCGGCGGGGACAAGCTTGCCGAAGAAACCGGCGCCGACGGTGACGGCCACCAGAAAGAGAAGACTGATCAGGCTTCGGCGGATGGCGATCCGGCAAATGCCGACATAGCCCCCTGTAATGCGGCCAAACACCCCGTTGAACCAGTCGTAGAACTTCTGCACTGGCCCGCTGCCTTTGACCTTGGGTCTGAGCAGCATCGCGCAGAGTGCAGGGCTCAGGGTCAGCGCGTTGAACGCCGAGATGATCACAGAGATGGCGATGGTGACGGCGAACTGCTGGTAGAGCTGGCCCGTGATCCCCGGAATGAAGGCGGTCGGCACGAAAACCGCCGCCAGAATGACGGCAATGGCGATCACTGGACCGGTAACCTCTTCCATGGCCCGGAGTGTCGCGTCCTTCGGTGACAGGCCGTGCTCGATGTGGTGCTCGACGGCTTCGACCACGACGATGGCATCGTCCACCACCAGGCCGATCGCCAGCACCAGACCGAACAGCGAAAGCGTGTTGATCGAGAAGCCGAACATCGGGAACAGCATGAAGGTGCCGACCAGCGATACCGGTACCGCTAGCAAGGGAATCAGCGTTGCCCGCCAACCCTGCAGGAAGACGAAGACGACGATCATTACCAGTACCAGCGCCTCGAACAGCGTATGCTTGATTTCCTTGATCCCTTCCGTAACCGATAGCGTCGTGTCGAGGGCGACAACGTAGTCCAGGTCAGGCGGGAAACTTTGCTTGATCTTCTCCATCAGCTGCTTGGCGCCGTCCGCGGCCTGCAGCGCATTGGCACCAGGCATCTGGTAGAGGGCGATGAGGGCAGCCGGCTTGCCGTTGAGCCGGCCCTGCTGGCTATAGTTCTGGGCGCCAAGTTCGATGCGGG
Source organism: Candidatus Accumulibacter cognatus (assembly GCF_000584975.1). NCBI lineage: Bacteria > Pseudomonadati > Pseudomonadota > Betaproteobacteria > Candidatus Accumulibacter > Candidatus Accumulibacter cognatus. The sequence goes on from NZ_JDST02000018.1 coordinate 111,443, forward strand.
CAACATCGCCGACGCGCACGACCGAGCCGTCTGGGTTGGCGCGCAGCACGATGCGGCCGAACTCCTCGGTGCTCTGCAGGCGACCCTGCGCGCGCACCGCGTAGGTGAACTCCTGGCCCCGCGGAACCGGCTCGGCACCAATCGTTCCGGCCGGATTGACGGTGTTCTGCGTATTGACGGCGTTGATGATCTCCGGGATCGTGATGTTCAGCTTGGCCAACTGGTCGGGCTTGACCCACAGCCGCATCGCATACTGGCCGGCACCGAAGACGGAGACGCTGGCGATTCCCTTGACCCGCGTCATCTGGTCATTGATATTGATATAGGCATAGTTGGCGAGGAAGATGTTGTCGTAGGTGCCGTTCGGCGAGTAGAGCGCGAACATGATCAGCGGCGACGAGGTCGACTTGGCGACAGTGACGCCGTAGTTGCGCACGTCCGACGGCAGTTGCGACTCGGCCTGGCCTTCGCGCATCTGGGCGAGCAACTGGTCGGTGTTGGCGTCGGTGCCCAGTGCGAAGTTGACGTACAGCGTGGACTGGCCGTTATTGGCATTGATCGAATACATGTAGTCCATGTTGTCGACGCCGGACATCTGCTGCTCGATCGGGGTGGCTACGGCCTGCTCGACGGTCAGCGCATCGGCGCCGGTGTACGTGCTGCTGACCTGAATCTGCGGTGGCACGATGTTTGGGAACTGGGCGGTCGGCAGCCCGGCCATGGCGACCAGACCGACGATGGTCATCAGGATCGAGATGACCATGGCCACGATCGGCCGATTGATGAAGAACTTTGACATGGCCGCTTACCCCTTGCTCGCCGGCGCCGGCGCAGCCGGCTTGTCACCGGGCTTGGCCGGGGCGGCGACGGCTGGCGCATCCGCGACAAAGGGCTTCGGACTGACGGTCATTCCCGCGCGGACCTTCTGCGTTCCCTCGGCGATTACCTGATCGCCGGGCTGCAGCCCCTTGCTGATGATCCAGTCCGAACCGATGCGCTCGCCTACGCTGACCGGACGGATGTCGGCCTTGTTGTCGGCGCCGACGACCGCCACCAGGTACTTGCCCTGGATTTCGGTAACCGCACGCTGTGGGACGAGCAACGCGCCCTTCTCGACCGCCATCGTTGCCCGCACCTTCCCGTACTGACCGGGGCGGAGGAGGTTTTTCGGATTCGGGAACAATGCCGCAACCTTGAAAGTGCCGGTGCTCGAGTCAACCTGCCGGTTGAGCACGAAGAACTTTCCGGGGTGGGGATAGAGCGAGCCGTCGACGAGGAACAGTTCAAGCGGCACCTGCTTGCTGGCGTCCGTTCTCTCGCCGGCAACCTTGAGGTATTCCCGCTCACTGATGTTGAAATAGACCTTGATCGGGTCCACGGTCGACACCGTGGTCAGTTCGGTCGGCATGCTCGGGCTGAGGAGGTCGCCGATCTGCGCCTTGGCGATGCCGGCAATACCGGTCACCGGCGAGGTGATCTTCGTGAAAGCCAGATTCAGTTTCGCAGTCCGTAGCGAGGCGTCGGCGGCTTCGAGCGACGCCTTGGCGGAAAGATCGGCGCCGGTGGTGTCGTCGAGGTCCTTCTGACTGACGGCGTTCATGGCCGCCAGCGGCTTGATGCGGGCGAGGTTGGCGCGGGTCGTCTCGTAGCGGGCTGCCTGCTGGGCGCGTAATCCCTTGGCCTCGTCAACAGCGGCCTCGAAAGTGCGTGGGTCGATTTCGAACAGGGGTTGTCCCTGTTTGACGAGGTCGCCCTCGCGGTAGTTCTGCTTGATCAGATAGCCGGTGACCTGTGGCCGGATGACGGCATTGACGTTGCCGTCCAGCGAGCCAATCCATTCCATGTAGATCGGTACGTCCCTTTGCGAGACGGTGACGATCTCGACGACCGGCACCGCTGGTGGTGCCGCCTTTTCCTTATCGCAGGCAGCGGTCAGCAGCAGCGCGGCGCTGGCCAGCCCGGCAAGTGCGCAGCGGCAAGTCCAATCTGCGGATATGAAAGGGGACGGGATAGACCTCATGGTGGCTCCTGCTGGGCGAAAATGGGAGTGACTGGTGTTGATGAACGGGAAAGTCGCGTGGTCGTGCTGCAAACAAATGCTCAACTCTGGAGAGTCATTGCCTGCCGGTTCTGTCGGGCGACGACCCGCATTCATTATCGGTCAACTGGTGGGTGTAATCCAGCGTCAATCGTCAGGCAATCGAGTGTCGAGTCGCGATTCTGCGAGCCGTACGGTCACTGTTTGGCCCCCAACGACAACGGGCACCAGCAATCCACGACTTAGCCATGAACGCAGCGAAATCCTGCGCAGTCGTCCTTCGCACGACCTCGGCCAGGTACTCGGCATGGTCGGATTTGACTCACGCACCGGTGCCGCCGATTCTTGACATGATGGGCCGGTTCTTCAGGCAAGCTTGTGGCTGGTGCGAATGCCACGACACCAAAGGACTGATATCAGGAGAAAAAAGCAAGACGTGTTCGCATGCCCTTTGCGCATGACCATGGGCGGACCTCAGTCCAGCGTTCTGCGAAAGGTCTTCAGCCCGACGCCAAGGACCACCGCGATGAAGGCGAGGATCGGCCAGACTTGTTCCCAGAGCATGTCGACGCCGTTGCCCTTGAGCAGGATGCCACGTACCAGGAGCAAAAAATGCGTTAGCGGCAGGATATTGCCGATCGCCTGCGCCCATTCCGGCATGCCGCGAAAGGGAAACATGAAACCCGAGAGCAGCATCGATGGCAGGAAGAAGAAGAAGGTCATCTGCATGGCCTGCAACTGGTTGCGGGCAATCGAGCTGAAGGTGATGCCGAGCGTCAGGTTGGCGCAGATGAACAGCAGCACCACTGCGTAGAGCAGCAACAGGCTGCCGTGCATCGGTACGTCGAAGAGCCAGCGTGCGGCAAGCAGGATCAGCGTGACCTGAACCAGACCGATCAGGATGTACGGAACGATCTTGCCGGTCATCACTTCGAGGGGGGTGGCCGGCGTCGCGAGGAGGTGCTCGAAGGTGCCCCGTTCGCGCTCGCGAGTCATCGCCAGACCGGTCATCAAGACCATGGTCATGGTCAGGATGACACCGAGCAATCCTGGCACGACGTTGTAGGCAGTGATCCCCTCGGGGTTGTAGCGGCGATGGATGCGCAGTTCGACCGGTGGCGTCGGCACCCGTTGCAGCCCCGGCAGGTCGGGGGCGAAGACCTCGATGCCGAGACTCTTGAGCACCGAGATGGCACCGCCGGTGGCCATCGGGTCGGTGGCGTCGGCTTCGACCAGCAGCGTCGGACTCCTGCCGCGCACCAGGTCGCGATGGAAACCGGGCGGGAAGGTGACGACGAACTGCACCTTGCTGCGGTCGAGGAGTTCGCTGGCCTGATGCTCATCGACCTGGCCGACGATCCGGAAATAGTCGCTGTGGGCCATGGCGGCGACGTAGGCGCGCGCGAAAGGGCCGGGGTCGGCCATGACCACGGCGGTCGGCAGGTGTTTCGGGTCGGAATTGATGGCGAATCCGAAGAGCAGGAGCTGGATGATCGGGATGCCGACGATCATCCCGAAGGTCAGCCGGTCGCGTTTCAACTGGATGAATTCCTTGAGCAGGATGCCGACCCAGCGGGAAAAGGAGAAGCGGGAGAAATGTTCCATGCGCTCAGTCGGCGAAGGGGTCCTGGGCATGCTGCATGAGGTGAATGAAAGCGTCCTCGAGCGAGGGTGCCACGGTGGTGATGCGTACCTCGCGAAGCTGCGAGAGCGCCTGCAGGCTCGCCTGCAGACGGGCTCCGTCCTGACCGCTGACGTGCAGCGTCGCACCGAAGCTTGCCACCTGGTCGACACCGGCCATCCCGCGCAGATCTTCGGCCAGGCGGTGGACGCCGTCGCCGCTGACTTCCCAGGTGCTCAGACGGCAACCGGCGACGACCTCGCTGGCGGTGCCATTGGCCAACAGGCTGCCGTAGGCGATGTAGGCCAGACGATGGCAGCGTTCGGCTTCGTCCATGTAGTGCGTGGACACCAGGATGGTGATCCCGGCGGCAGAAAGGCGGTGGATTTCCTCCCAGAAATCACGCCGTGCCTTGGGATCGACGCCGGCGGTCGGCTCGTCGAGAAGCAGCAGCCGGGGTTGATGGAGCAGACACGCGGCGAGCGCCAGGCGCTGCTTCCAGCCACCCGAGAGGGTGCCGGCCAGCTGTCGGCGCCGGCCGCTCAGGCCGAGTTCATCGAGAGATCGATCGATGGCCTTTTGGCGTTCGCGCATGCCGAACATGCGTGCCACGAAATCGAGGTTTTCGCCGATCGAGAGGTCGTCCCACAAGGAGAACTTCTGGGTCATGTAGCCTACCTGGCGCTTGATCGCGGCGCTTTCCCGGAGGACGTCGAGTCCGAGGCAGGTACCGCGACCACTATCCGGCGTCAGCAGGCCGCAGAGCATGCGGATCGAGGTCGTCTTGCCGCTGCCGTTGGGGCCGAGGAAGCCGTAGATCTCCCCCTGGCGGACCTGCAGGCTCAGATCCTTGACCACGTGCTTGTCACCGAAGCGTTTGTTGATGCCGGCAACGTCGATGACCAAGCCGTTCATCGGCTGCCGAGGCGCACGTCTACCGGCAGTCCGGGCCGCAGTCGGGCAGCCTGTTCCGGCGCCGGCACGGCTTCGACGCGGAAGACGAGTTTCTCGCGGCTGCCGCGGCTGTAGATTACCGGTGGCGTATATTCGGCTTCGGGGGCGATGAAATCGATGCTCGCGCGGATCGCTTCGGCACAGCCGTCGCAGTGCGCTTCGACGGGCTGGCCTGGTCGGATGCCGGCGATCAGCGCTTCCGGCACGTAAAAGCGCAGGCGCCGGCGAGCATCGGGCAACAGGCTGGCGACCGCCGCACCGGCCGGTACCCATTCACCAGGCTGATAGTAGGTATCGGCCACCTCGCCGTCGGCTGGGGCGGTGACCGCCTTGCGTTCGACCAGCCAGCGTTTCTGCGCCGCCACTGCCGCCGCTGCCTCGACCTCGGCGGCGGCGCTGCGCACCTCGCCCTGGCGGCCGAGCGAAATCCGGAAGCTTGCCAGTTGCTGCCGGACGGCTTCGAGTTGTGCGGCATCACGATCTCGCGTCGCTTTTGCTTCGTCGAGTCTGGCCTGCGAGACAAAATTACGTTGCGCCAGCGCCTGCTGTTGACCAAGCTGCGTTTGCGCCAGTTGCAATGCCGCCTCGGCTGCACGCACCTGTGCCTCGAGGGCAGCGATCTCGGGTGGTCGGCGGGGTTCGCCGAGGTTCGAGAGTTTTTCACGGGCCGAACTGGTGCGCGCTTCGGCTTCGGCCAGGGTCTGTGAATCCGGGTCGGCAGCGACCGCAAAGATCGTCTGCCCGGCCTTGATGCGGCTACCGCGGGGGCTGTCGATTGTTTTCAGGTAACCTGCCTGCGGCGCCGCCAGATACAGGAATTCACCCTCGACGTAGCCCTGGAAGAAGGGCGGCCGTTCGTTCCCGCAGGCGGCGAGAACGGCCAGCAGCGCGACGGCGAGCGGGAGGCAATGGCATGGCGAACTCATGGGGTGACATTCTACGGCGAATTGTCGCAGGCTGAAGCGGCTATCCCTTGGGCAAAACACAAGTTTCGGGTGATGCCTTGCCCGCTTACCGCGGGGCGAGGCGCTGCAGGATCGAGTTCAGTCGGGACTCGTCGAGCCGACCCAGGCGGCTACCCTGCACCCGGCCGTCAGGGCCAATCACCAATGTATAGGGCAGGCCCTTGATCTGCAGGCCAGGCATCTGGCTGGCAGCCGGATCGGCGACCAGGAGCGGATAGGAGATCGGCGTGGCCTTGACGAAGGCCTGCATGTTTTCCACATTGTCGATACCGATGCCGACAAACTGTACGCCTTGCGCCGCATATTGGCGCTGCAGGCGTGAGAAGGCGGGTATTTCCTCGACGCAAGGGGCGCACCAGCTGGCCCAGTAATTGACCACCAGAATCTTGTCACGCCACTGCGCAATCGCCTGCGGGCGCCCGTCGAGATCGGGCAGCGTCAGCCCCATGACTGCATCGGCCTGTGCCTGCTCCTGCGCTGGCGACAGTTGCTGTGACGAGATCAAGGCGGAGGGAATATCATTGACCGGCATACGATTCTGCTCGATCAGGCGATAACCCAGCCAACCAATCGTCGCCAGCGTCGCCACCCCGGCCGTTACCGCCAGCCCCAGTGCTTGCTTCATCGTCCGCTGTGCCGCGACATCGCCTTGAGACAGACGAGAACGAACATCAGTCCCCCAATGACCGCGATCAGGCCGCCGAGGCCCATCATGCCCATGCCGATCTTCTGCGGCAGCGTCGTCAGCAACTGATCGGCACCGGCCACCTTGCGCTGCACGCCATAACCCCCCGACCACGCCAGACCGAGCACGTGCAACAACTGCCCGGCGCCATAGACGTGAGGCTGCCAGACCGCCATGCGGCCCGTTGCGTGGTCGAAGCCGAGCTTCGGCAGCAGCACATAGGCGAGTCCCATGAAGGCCAGTGTCACACCGACCGTCGATCCGTGGTAATGCGCCGGAATGACGACGTTCACCCCTTCAATCAGATAACCGAGCACTCCCCCGAGCGCAAACAGGATGAAGGACGCCAGAAGAGCGGACCTGGCAGGGCTGTCGGGATTCGTCGGCATGCCGCGCAAGCGCCACAGCGACAGGGCGCCGAGCAGAATCAACGGCCCCATGTAGGGGTGGCCCCAGAGCATCAGTTTGGCGAACAGCTCCATATGTGGCAGCGAGCCGACCGGCACCAACAGATAGATTGCCGGTACGGCCAGCAGTGGCAGTGCCGCGACCAGGAACAGCACCGACAGCGCGCGTGCCGAAACCCGCAACCGACGGCCGAGTTGCTCTGCGATCCACAGCCAGGCGACAACCATCAGCAGTGCATGCTGGAACTGCAGAGCGTGTCCGCCACCCCAGAACAATACTTCGTAATATATCATTCCCTCGACCCAGGGTACCTGCGCCCAGGATATGTAGAAGGCGCCCAGCGCCAGCAAGGCCGCGACGGCACCGAGAAAGGCGCCGAGGAGCAGCGGCTCGGCAAGCGGGCGCTGTGGCCAGGTGGTGACCAGGGCGCGCAGCACGGTCAGGCTCAAGCCGGCAGCGAAGATCCAGATCGAGGTAAAAAAGAGGGGTTGCTTGAGTACCGGGATATAATTGTTGAGCATTGGTTCGGCGCCGGGGAAGAACGGTGAAACGGTCATCAGCGCCGTTCCCAGCGCTGCCAGGCCGAAACCGATCCAGCCGAGCCACGTCAAGCTGGCGCTGCCGACGGCGCTCCAGATCACTGCGGCAAAGGCCATGAACCAGACGGCTACCGACAGGTCGACATGCACCACCAGCGCAGCCCGGAACAGATCCTTTAGCGGAAAGACATCCTGAATCCCCGGTGTCCGTGACAGGACCAGCAGTACCGCCAGCAGACCCGAACCGATCAGCGCCATCACCCCCAGCCACAGCCAGGCGCGCGCCAGGTGGGTGGGGGCTCCCGAAGCGATCGCCGGCATCACTGACGCTCGTGAAAAAACTGTCAAACCATTTGAATCCACTGCCGCCTCGCGCAAAAAACCAATAAGTATAAGTTCGAAAACCGAGAAGTAGTTCCTTGCCATTTCGCCGGTGCAACACATAATTCGTTTGCTTCGAACGAGATTCCTGGCCCAGCACGAACGGTGCTCTGGCAGCCTGATGCGTCGGCATCCTGCCTGCCCGCGGGGATTCGTCAGGTACAGACAGCGCCATCACCACTGCCATCATCGCACGCGAGGAATCCTGAACATGAGGACCCTGGGAATCATCTTCGTTGCCGCCTTCGTGGCGGCCTTCGCCAGTATCGCCGCCAAAGTCCCGCTGATTACGACCGGCAGCTTTGCCCGGGTCGCCGTCAGCGCGGCAATCATTGCCGCGCTGCCAACGCTGGTCTGCTGGGGAATCGCCCGGATCATCAGGTTCTACCGGAATTGTCGCCTGATCCCTCGGGTGCAGGCCGAGATCGTTCGGCAGGAGTAGCCATCATCTCGCCCATGCGGATCTGGCGGGCGGGCGCCCAGGCCGGGTTGAAGTGGAGCGTGTCTTTCGGGAAGAGTACGACCACCGTCGAGCCGAGCAGGAAGCGGCCCATTTCATCGCCTTTCTTGAGGACGATCTGCTGATCGTCGTAGCGCCATTCCCGAATTTTGCGGACACGCGGTGGGTTGACGGTGCCATGCCAGACGGTGGCCATGCTGCCGACGATGGTCGCGCCGACCAGGATCAGGACGAATGGGCCAAACCCGGCCTCGAAGACGCAAACGACCCGCTCGTTGCGGGCGAACAATCCCGGTACGCCACGTGCGGTCGCCGGATTGACCGAGAATAGCGCGCCGGGAACATGGATCATTCGCGTCAGGCGGCCGTCAACCGGCATGTGAATTCGGTGATAGTCGCGCGGACTGAGGTAGAGGGTGGCGAAAGCGCCGTTCTCGAAGCGGGCGGCGAGTGAGCGGTCGCCGCCGACGAGGGCGACGGTCGAATAGCGATGACCTTTGGCCTGAAAAATCTGGTCGTGTTCGATGGCGCCAAACTGACTGATCGCACCGTCGACCGGACAGAGAAAAGCGGCGTCGGCAAGCGGCCGGGCACCGGCACGCAGCGGTCGGGTAAAGAACTCGTTGAAGCTCCTGTAGCTGATCGGATCGGTATCGACGGCCTCGCTCAGGTCAACGCCGTAGCGCTGAACGAACCAGCGGATGACACGGGTCGTCAGGCCGCCGGCCTCACTCTCGGCGAGCTTGCCGGCGATTGTGCTCAGGGCTTGTTTGGGCAGAAAGTATTGGGACAGTACGGCAAGACGGTCGGACACGATTGAACCTGTGGGAGTGAAGGCGCCATTATACGGGTTCAGGCAACACTTTCATGCGCACCCGGCGCTGCCCGGAACACGAACCAGGAGGGATCGTCCGGTATCGATGCTGTTCCCTATGGCTACCCGGCCCGACCGCCCGACCGCTGTCCTGCATCATGAAAACGGAGCTGGCTGTATACTCGCAGCCTTTTCATTCGGGTAGCGCTTCATGTCCAGACCGAAAAGCATAGGTGTGGTTTCCCTTGGGTGCCCAAAGGCGCTCGTCGACTCGGAACAGATTCTCACCCGGTTGCGCGCCGAGGGCTATCTGATTTCGCCTTCCTACGAAGGCGCTGATCTGGTCGTCGTCAACACCTGCGGTTTCATCGATGCCGCGGTAGAGGAGTCGCTCGACGCCATCGGCGAGGCTCTGACCGCGAACGGCAAGGTGATCGTCACCGGTTGCCTGGGTGCCAGGGAAGAAGTGATCCGCCAGGCGCACCCGCAGGTACTGGCGGTGACCGGCCCGCATGCCGCCAACGAAGTGCTGCAGCAAGTGCATGCGCATTTGCCGCAGCCGCACGACCCGTTCTCCAGCCTGGTCCCGCCGCAGGGCATCAAGCTGACGCCGCAGCATTTTGCCTACCTGAAGATTTCCGAGGGCTGCAATCACAGTTGCACTTTCTGTATCATCCCCTCGATGCGCGGACCTCTGGTCAGCAGACCGATCGGTGAGGTGCTGCAGGAAGCCAGAACGCTGGCCGACGCCGGCGTGCGCGAACTGCTCATCATTTCGCAGGACACCAGCGCCTACGGTGTCGATGTGAAGTACCGAACCGGCTTTGTCGGTGGTCGTCCGTTGCGGACCCGGCTGCAGGAACTCTGCGAAGCGCTGGCGGAGCTGGGCATCTGGGTGCGCCTGCACTACGTCTATCCGTATCCGAGCGTCGACGCGCTGTTGCCGCTGATGGCCGAGGGCAAGCTGCTGCCGTACCTCGATGTGCCTTTCCAGCACGCCAGCCCGCGCATTTTGAAGGCCATGAAGCGTCCGGCGAGTGCCGAGAACAATCTCGAACGGATTCAGGCGTGGCGGGCCGTCTGCCCCGAGATCACGGTGCGTAGCACCTTCATCACTGGCTTCCCAGGAGAGAGTGAAGCGGAATTCGAAGAATTGCTGGCTTTCATCGCGGCGGCACGCCTCGATCGCGTCGGCTGTTTCGCCTATTCGCCGGTTGCCGGCGCGGCAGCCAATGCCTTGCCGGGTGCGCTGCCAGAGGAGCTTCGCGAGGAACGCCGGCTTCGTCTGATGGAGTTGCAGGAAGATATTTCCGCAGAGTTGCTGGCGGCGAAGATCGGGCGTGAAATCGACGTCCTGGTCGACGAGGTGGACGAGGAGGGAACGATCGCCCGTTCGGCCGCCGATGCGCCGGAAATCGATGGCCTGGTGTTCGTCAATGATCATTTCGACGCCAAACCGGGTGACTTTCTGCGGGTGCGGGTGGTCGATGCCGACGAGCACGATCTGTATGCCGAACTTGTGGCCGAGCCTGCCTGAGCAGCCTGCCTATTCGGCCTTGCGCGGCACCGCCGGACGTGGTCGCAGAGACTGCAGGCCTTTATGGGCCAGATGGCGGAGCAGCAGCTTGGGCGGCAGGCGCAGCCACTGGTGGCGGAGCAAGCCAAGTTGCGCGGCAAACCGCCGCGAGAAGGGTGGCGGTCGGTCCGGAATTCTTGGCAGCGTGCAACGGGGAAAGACCCAGTCCATCCAGCGGATGGCCGCTGCTGGTGGAGCGGCCAATGGCAGAGCGTCAGGTACCGCGGTGGCGAGCCACGCTTGGCAATAGCGTAGGGCATACCACAGGGGTCGCTGAAGATTGTGGCGTGCAGCGCGCACAGCGAGCGCCTGCCAGTCGCTTTCCGAGTGCAGGTGGGTGCGGATCAGGCTGTCGATATCGACCAGATCGCGCAGATTGGCGAACAGTTCGGAGTCCTGAAAAAGATGGACTGCTGCGTGCAGGATCTGATCCTGCGGATGCAGGACCAGGAATCGTTTCCCCTCGACCACCTGCAGGTCGGTGAACAGCAGGGCGGTGTCCGGCTTGAGACGGGCCGTCACCGGCGTGATCGTGTGGTGCAGGTCGAGTTCCACCGAACTTCCAGGACGGCGCATCGGGGGCAGTTCATGGCTCCATTCGCGGTAGTAGCGCTGGTCGTAGTCATTGATTTCTTCAGCTGCCCAACCGGCACCGAGCAGCGCGGCCTCGGCTCGCTTGAGATCGTTGTAGGCCACCATCAGGTCGACATCACCCGGTAGGCGGCCGCGCGCGCTTTCAAGGTCCTGCAAGATGTAGGCCGCGCCTTTGAGTACGACCACCGGGATCTCGGCCGGCATTGCTTGGGCCAGAGCCGCCAGCTCGACGCGCAGCACCTGGGTGCGATGTGCCGAATAGGCTGCTGCCGAGCGCAGATGACCCAGCACGCACCCCGGCACCTGCGGCAATAGTTCAGGATGCGACTGAATTCGGTGCGAGAGCACTCCCAGCAGCCTGGACTGCCGAGCGAGACGAATGATCCTGTCCCAATCGGCGAGACTGACACTGCGCACCTGCCTAGGGTCAATCAGCAAGGTCAACATGTCATGCATGCAGGGATCGACCCCTCCCAGGTTGCTCATGCCGCTGCCGCTGCTATGGTCGATGCCAAAAGCATTGCACGCAGGCATTCGATAGCCTCATCCAGCCGGCTGTATTCGAGTTCGAAGGCCGGACAAGCGTCGATGACATCGGCCACGGCATTGAAGGAGATCCGCCCGAGCAGATCGTAGTTGAAGCTGTTGAAAGCCAGGCGTGCAAAAGCTTCCTCTCTGGGTAGCCGACGGGTCGTCAGTGCGGCGCCTTCCCGAAAAAGGGGAAAAAGTACCAGATGCGGGCGGGCAGGCAGTCTCCTGGCATCAACGCTGGCCTCATCGGGAGCCAGGTGGACCACGTCTCCCTTGCGGGTTCCTCCGTAGACGGGGCCAAGGATCGCTTGGTCGGTGTAGGCGCGGATGACGTCGATCGAGCGATTCTTGAGTGCCACCGGCTTGAGCATTGGCCATAGCTGACCGGTGTGTGGGCAGAGTACGCCAAACTCGTCGGACAACAGCCGAAACCCGCGCAGCATCATGGCCGCCGTCAGCGTGCTCTTGCCGGAGCCAGGCGGTGCAGCCATGATCACGCCGCGATCATCAAGAGCCAGGACACCGGAGTGCAACAGGACATATTGGTTGAAGCGCTTTCCGAAACACCAGTTGACACCCCATTCGAAGTGGGGAAGCGCCTGCTCTCTGGGAAAGGGATCGAATGGCTGAATGCCGTCGATCAGGAAACGGGATTGCGGCCTAAAGATTGCCCGCAAGCCCTTTCCGGAACACACTTCGGTGTGAAAATCCGCAAAACTGGCTTCTTCAGCCAGTGAAAATGCCCCGTAGACCCGCTGAAAATCTCGCACGAAGGGCTGGAGGACGGTCCTGACACGGACCAATGCAGCGCCATAATCGAGCGTTACCGATGCCTCTGAAAAACGCTGTGCCAGCAGGCTTGGCGGCAGGTCTCGAATTCTCGGGCAGGCGGCAATCATCCGCCAAGGATGCCCATCTCCTCAAGAGAACGCAACACTTCTTTCATTTCGGGTGTGTCGATATCCACATCCAGCTCATCGCGCAGAAAATCGAAGGCTTGAGCCTGGGGTACCGGCCTGCCCTCGTTGATTTCAGCGAGGGCCTCAAAAATGATCGCTGCCGCAGGGGACAGAATATGGGTCTGCCAGCTCGCCGAATCAAAGACGGCACCACCGTCTCCCAGTCTGCGGTACGAAATCTCGGCCAAGCAGGCTGCTCCCGCCTTGTGCAGCACAGGTTACGGCTAGGGAGCTCAGGGAATCAGAACATTGTCGCCATCCGCCGACCCCGGCGTACCCTGCGTAATCTGATAGAACGAATTCCAGCACGTTCCACCATACACATGCCCTTGACCATTATTGGCTAGCTGGTACGTTACCACTGGCTGGCCAGTACCCGGGTCTACCGTTGTGACCTTTGTGCGTACCCAGCCGTCCGGACCGGCGGTTTCCATGGGCGGGCTAGGCAGAGTCTGACTATTGGCAATGCAATGGGTGCTGCTGAACGCAGGAGGCGAATTAAGCACAGGCGCAGCGCCGGCATTTAACGTAAAGATGGCCGGCGCCGACGCGGCCGCCTTCAGCAGACGGCGGCGCTGCTGGGTTCGTTCTGATGGAGTCGTTGACATGTGTTTTCCTTGAGATCGATTTCTGCCTGAGCAACATACTCTAGCCTTCGTTGCGCGGAACGTTTGCGGACTGCATCACGTTACGTGCCATAGAAGCAGAATACATGCTGTCGCGCCACTGAACGTTCGTCGCCGAACACGCCTTGCTAGAGACAATAGCAAATTATGTGCCAATATTCAGATTTTTAGAAAAACATGATTTAAATTATAGAGATGTACCTTGTAGCCTAGAACTCTCAAGCTTCGTCAGAGTTTGATGTGTAAAAAAAACCGACAGCTTGCAGAATCTGCTGTTGTTCAAGTTGGGCCGGTGCGGCAGGGTTCTTCGGTTCTGGTCATTGCCTTGCACCAATGGCTAATCCATCAGAGTTTCAGGCGCTCCAGCAATTCCGTTTCCAGCCTGACACGGTTGGCCGCTTCACCGAGGCCTCCGCCGCTGATCAGGAAGGTATCTTCAACGCGCTCGCCGAGCGTCGAAATTTTTGCCGTGTGGAGACTAGCACAATGCGCGGCCAGGGTCATGGCGATCATGTACAGCAGTCCCGGACGATCGGCCGCAGCGATTGACAGGACATAGTGCGAGCCTTTTTCGTCCGGCTCGATGGTGACCAGCGGCTGAATCGGGAAGTGCCTGACCTGCCGCGAGAGGCGCCCGCTGCCGGGTGCCTCGGGCGGACTCTGGCGGTTGAGCCGCGCTTTCAGCTCGTGCTCGATATAGCTGATCATTGCACGGTCACTGCCGCGATCGCTGAGATCGAGCAGCATGAAGCTGTCCAGTGCATAGCCGTGACGGGTGGTGTGGATCTTGGCATCGACGATAGTGTAGCCGGCACGGCTGAAAAAGCCGACCAGGCGCGCGAACAGATCGCGCTGATCCTTCGTATAGATCAACACCTCCAGTCCTTCGCCCTGTGGGTTCACCCGTGCCTTGACCACCGGCTGCTCGACGCGAGTCCGATAGTGCAGGGCGCGCGTGTGCCAGGCGATTTCTTCAGCGGAATGGCGCAGGAAATACACCGTGTCGAGCTGCTTCCACAGACGTTGGTGCACCGCGTCGGGCAGCGCGAAGTAGCGCAGCAGGCGCAGGGCTTCCTGCTGGCGTTCCTCGATCAGGCCCTGCCTGACCGGTACCTGACCGCCCGCCAGCAGGGTGCGGCAGGTACTCCGGAAAAGCTGTTCGAGGAGCTGTCCTTTCCAGGTATTCCAGACTTTCGGACTGGTGCCACGAATGTCGGCGACAGTGAACAGGTAGAGGGCGACTAGGTGGCGTTCGTCCTTGACCATCGTGGCAAAGGTACCAAGGATGTCCGGATCGGCAATGTCCTGTTTCTGGGCGACGCTGGACATCAGTAGATGCCAGCGAACCAGCCAGACGATCAGTTGACTGTCCTCGGCCGCGATGCCGTGCTCGGCGCAAAACTCGGTAGCATCCACGGCACCGAGTTCCGAGTGGTCACCGCCGCGTCCCTTGCCGATGTCGTGGAACAGTGCCGCCACGTAGAGTACCCAGCAACGGGGGAAATCACTGATCAACTCGCTGCACAGCGGATACTCATGCGCGAATTCGTCGGCGAGAAAACGGCGCAGGTTGCGCAGGACCTGCAGGCTGTGCTGATCGACGGTATAGACGTGAAACAGATCGTGTTGCATCTGGCCGACAATCTTGCCGAAATTCGGCAGATAGCGACCCAGAATTCCGAACTGGTTCATCCGACGCAGCTCATGCAGAACGCCGCGCGGCTGTTTGAGGATTTCCAGAAAACAGGCGCGATTCTCGGGGTCACGGCGGAAATCGGCGTCAATCCGGGTCCGTGCATGCCACAAGGCGCGCAAGGTGCACGCCGTCATTCCCTGCAGATCGGAGTTTTTCTGCATCAACAGAAAAGCTTCGAGCATCGCCCCGGGATGCCTGTCGAAGATGTCTTCGTTAACCACATCCAGCAGGTCGTGCCGGTTCTGGAAGCGTTCATTGATCGGCAGGGGGCACTGCTCCGGCGGTGGTGATATTGCAGCGCCGATGTTCAACAGCAGGATCGTGTTGATCTGCGTGACTTCCTTGGCTGTTCGGTAGTAACCCTGCATCAGCCGTTCACTAGCCCTGCGGGTATCGGTGGGCACGAAACCCATCCGTTCGGCGAGTGCCGTCTGGAAATCAAACAGCAGACGGTCTTCGCGCCGGCCGACGTGCAGGTGCAGGTGCGTGCGCAGACGCTGCAGAAAACCGACACAGCGCTTCAGTTGCAGTTGTTCTTCCTGGGTGATGAAGCCGTGCTGCGCGAGATCTTCCCAGGAGTCACCGTAGCCAGCCGCACGGGCGATCCACAGGATTGTTTGCAGATCCCGCAGCCCACCCGGAGCTTCCTTGCAGTTGGGTTCCAGGCTGTAGGGAGAATCTTGGTAGCGGCGGTGACGCTGTTCCTGTTCCATCCGCTTCGCTTCGAAGAAGGCCTGTGGATCAATCTGTCCCTTGAGT
This sequence comes from Candidatus Accumulibacter cognatus, assembly GCF_000584975.1. Classification (NCBI taxonomy): domain Bacteria; kingdom Pseudomonadati; phylum Pseudomonadota; class Betaproteobacteria; genus Candidatus Accumulibacter; species Candidatus Accumulibacter cognatus. The sequence continues at coordinate 127,049 of NZ_JDST02000018.1, forward strand.
TCTTTACAGGCATCCTGGAACAGTTCGCGATTCCCTGCCAACAGGCGTGCTTCGAGCAATGCAGTTTGAATCGTCAGGTCGGCGGCGGCGGTGTGCGAACACTCTTCGACGGTGCGCACGCTAGGAGCGATATCGAGAGCGATGTCGTAGAAGAGCGCAACCGCGCGCTCGAGTTGAGCAGTCAATACTTCGTCGGGCGCTTGTGGCAACAGCAACAGGATGTCAACATCAGAGGCGGGATAGAGTTCGCCGCGTCCGTAACCACCGACCGCCACCAAAGCCAGTGAAGCCGGCAATGCCAGTGTTCGCCACAGGTCGCAGAGGACTTCGTCTACCAGTTGGCAACGCTCGCGCAACAGGCGTGCCGCATCACCTTCGCCGAGATAACGCTCACGGATCGTCGTTTGGCCAGCATGCAGGCGTGACCTGCAACCGGCGACGATCGCCGAACGATCGAAGGCTTCACTGTTCATGCCAGCTACCTGATCCAGTCTGGCCGCAAAGCAGTCGCCTTCGACACGGTGAGGACTTCGTAGCCCGTGTCGGTCACCAGGATGGTATGCTCCCATTGTGCGGACAAGCTATGATCCTTGGTGACGATCGTCCAGCCATCGGCCATAGTTCGAATCGCGGCCTTGCCGGCATTGATCATCGGTTCGATGGTAAACACCATGCCGGCTTTGAGCTCGATGCCGGTATGCGGCCGCCCATAATGAAGTACCTGGGGTTCTTCGTGGAACTTGGCGCCGATGCCGTGGCCGCAGAACTCACGGACCACCGAATAGCCGGATTTCTCTGCATGTTGCTGAATCGCGTGACCGATGTCGCCGAGATGTGCGCCAGCACGGACCTGCACAATGCCCAGCCAGAGGCAATCGTAGGTGACCTCGCATAGCCGCCGCGCCTGCACAGAGGTTTCACCGACCTGAAACATGCGGCTGCTGTCGCCATGGTAGCCGTTGCTGATCACGGTCACGTCGAGGTTGACGATGTCGCCGTTTCTTAATTGCCGGTCACCCGGAACGCCGTGACAGACCTGGTGATTGATCGAAGTGCAAATCGACTTCGGATAAGGCTTGTAGCCGGGTGGGGCATAGTTGAGTGGCGCCGGAATGCAGCCTTGAACCTGCACGATGTAATCATGGCAAAGTTGATCGAGTTCGCCGGTGGTGACTCCAGACTTCACATAGGGCGCGATGTAGTCGAGCACCTCGGCGGTAAGGCGACCGGCGACGCGCATCTTTTCGATTTCTTGAGGAGTCTTGCAAGTAATGCTCATGCGTTGAGGCCAGTGCCAGGTTGAAGAGGAGCGAAGGATAAAGTAAGCGGGTAGCTTAGGCAATTGGACGGAGGGTCAATCCATCACCAACACTTGGCAAGATGGAGTTGGTGTTTCGTATGAGCCTTGATTGACTCTGTGGAGAAGGGAATGCCGACGCTCACATATCGAGTGACACTGGCGATGGTGAAACAGGAACCACTGGATTCTTACGCTGCATAAAGGATGTGTTTGTCACAGCGTATCCCCGACGAAGAGACTCTACGGCGCCATGTCGAAACCCATGTCCGCGATCGCAACACCAAAGCTCTTCCAGTCAAGGGGCGATCCACCGCACAGGATGCCTGGCGAAAGCTCTCTCGCCTCTATCCGCGTGTTTCTACATGACTAATGGGATGGTCGCCCCTTCCCGAAACGGCATCTGAGTGCCAAAGTGTGGCGAATGGAAATTCCCACTGAACGAGAGAGGCGACCGAGATGAAGATTACGACAATTGGTATCGATCTGGCAAAGAACGTGTTCCAGGTGCATGGCGTGGACGAACACGGCAAGACGGTGTTGAAGAAGCAACTCAAGCGGGATCAAATGATGCCGTTCTTCGCCAACCTGCCGCACTGTCGGATTGGCATGGAAGCCTACGGCAGCGCCCATTTCTGGGCGAATAAGCTGCAGGAGTTGGGGCACACCGTGAAGCTGATGGCCCCGCAGTTCGTGAAACCTTACGTCAAGACGAACAAGAATGATGCCGCAGATGCCGAAGTGATCTGCGAAGCGGTGAGCCAGCCGAACATGTGCTTCGTGCCGATCAAGAATGGCGGGCAGCAAGCGGTCCTGGCCCTGCACCGCGCCCGCCAGGGTTTCGTCAAGGCGAGGACGGTCCAGGCCAACCAGATTCGGGGCCTTCTGGCCGAATACGGCATCATCATCCCACAAGGCATTGTGCATATAGGCAAGCGCCTGCCCGAGATTCTGGAGGATGGCGAGAACGGGTTGCCAGGGACGTTTCGCCAATTGATTGACCGTCTTGGCAACCATCTGAAGGAACTCGACAAACAGGTGAATGAGTTGGAAGTCCAGATCCAGACTTGGCACCGGGAGAACGCCGCAAGCAAGAAACTCGCTCAGATTCCCGGACTTGGCCCGATCGCGGCGAGCTCCCTGGTGGCCTCGATTGGGGACGCCAAGAACTTCGAGAATGGCCGGCAACTGGCGGCCTGGCTGGGACTGGTGCCCCGACGGAATTCCAGCGGTGGCAAGCCGACGCTGCTTGGCATCAGCAAACGGGGCGACACCTATCTGCGGACCCTCTTGATCCACGGGGCACGAGCGGTGATCCGGGTGGCCGAGCGCAAAGCCGCGCATGCGGGCAGTTGGCTGGCGGGAGTGATGGAGCGACGCAACAAGAACGTAGCGGCGGTGGCGCTCGCCAACAAGAATGCCCGGATCGTCTGGGCGTTGCTGGTACACGGCCGGGACTACCAGGTCGATTACGGATCGGCGGCGGCATGAACACGGGTTTTCCACGGCGCCGGCCGCCTCTGGTGATAGAGGGACCGTCGGCGACCGGCGCCGTGGAAAACCCTGCGGTGGAGCAGCACAACGGCAGCAACCTTCAAGGAGAACCACCGATTGCACAGGCAATCATGACGTGATGGCGAGACAGGTCAGACCGTGGTCGATTCAACCTGATAGCAGTCATGCGCTTCGAGCGTGACCGACTGATGAGGCATCGACCAGCGAATTCCATCAGGGACAGGAGGCGGTAGCCTCGATCGAAGTCCGGATCTATGGCTGCAATCTCCACCTTTTCTTATCGTCATCGATTGAGGGCTTGGCACAACCGGGGCGACCATCTAGGCAGCTTCGTTCGCAACACCATCGCTGTCTGCCTGCGGGCGGCAAATTGTGGGCGAAAGTCCGCTCGGGAAAAGCGCTGGGCGAGATCGAATTCCTCTTGCACGCGCGTGGCAAAGAAGGTGCTCGTCTCGTGCGTCAGAAGCTCTTTGCCTGCCGCGTCAAGTTGCCCGATGGCCAGGGCAGTCTGTTTAGCGTGACCTGCGTGATTGCCCAGGAGATTGGGGCACCCAAAGATGTCAAGCCCATTGAATGGCGCTTGCTGACCAGTCGAGAGGCCGACAACCTCGAAGCGGTCGCGGAACTGATTGACTGGTATCGTGCGCGCTGGGCAATCGAAAGTGTGCCGCAGGCACAAAGAAAGGAGGTTCGTAATGGACAGACGAACTGTGTAGAAGCTACACGGAAGATGAGGGTAGGTCCCTCGGGGTC